>JABSPI010000003.1 GCA_013214365.1 Erythrobacter sp. | reverse complement strand
CGCTCTCCTGCGCGCCCAGCGCCTTACGCTGTCGAGATCATCCCGCCATCGAGCACGATCGTCTGCCCGATCATCCATGCCGAAGCCGGCGCGCACAGGTAAATCGCGGTTCCGGCAATATCGCCCGGCTGCCCCATCCGGCCGCGCGGAATCTGGCCCAGAGCGGCCTTGGTCATGCCGTCATTTTCGACGATCTGTTTGGTCATATCGCTGGGGAAGAGGCCCGGCGCGATCGCGTTCACATTGATATGGCTTGAGGCCAGATCGGTGGCGAGATGCTGGGTCAGGTGGATGACGCCCGATTTGCTCGCCGAATAGGCATAGGTCGGCATGCCCGAATTGCGGATCCCGTTGATCGAGGCGATATTGACCACGCGGGCGGGCGCCTCTTTGGTGCCGGCGGCTTTGAGGAGCGGGATGAATTTCTGGGTCGCAAAGAAGATCGACTTCACATTGATATCCATCACCTTGTCCCACCCTTTTTCAGGGAAGGCTTCGAGCGGTGCGGCCCAATTGGCGCCGGCATTGTTGATCAGGATATCGATCTTGTCTTCGCGCGCGGAGATGGCGGCGACCAGCGCCTCGATCCCCTCGACCCGCGACATATCGCCCTGGATCGCGGTGCAATCGCCATATTGCGACAATTCGGCGGCCATCGCTTCGAGCCGTTCGGCCTTGCGCGCGGTGATATAGACCTTGGCCCCGTTTTCGAGCAGGCCGCGCGCCATCATCGCGCCGATCCCGCTCGACCCGCCAGTGACCACGGCGACCTTGCCGCTGACATCGAAAAGTGCCGTCATGCTCATTGAAAAATGTCCCCCAAAAGGCGCGCCGACATACCCGCCGGCGCTCAAAGCGCGCTCTCTAGCACCCGATCGGGCGCGCGCCTAGCCGCTGATGGGCGCACAGCAAGCGCCAGCGCGAATGCACGCGCGAATGCACGCGCAAACCCCAGCGCAAAGCCCCGCGCGCTCAGGCGGTGCGGTCGGCTTTGTCCTTCGCATTGGTGCCTTTGATCATGGCGCGCATCTGTTCCCATTCGGCATCGCCCAAACCTTCGAGCATGGAATAGAACGTCCCGCCATTGGCCTGATAGCCTGCGCCATCGATTGCCAGTGTCTGGCCGTTCACATATTCCGCGCCCGGACCCATCAAAAACACCGCCAAATTGGCCAATTCGTGCATTTCGCCCGCGCGCCCCATCGGGTTGAGATTGTTGCCCGAATTGCCGCCCGCCCCGCCCGGATGCAGCCGCGCGCTCATGCCTTTGGTGGGAAACAGGCCGGGATTGATCGCGTTAAAGCGCAGGCCATAACGCCCCCATTCGGTCGCCAGGCTTTGCGTCATGGCGTGGATTGCGGTTTTGGACATGGCGCTGGGCACGACAAAGGCGCTGCCTGACCAGACCCAAGTGGTGAGGATCGAGAGGAAGCTGGCTTTCTTGCCTTCGGCGATCAGGCGTTTGCCGATATCGAGCGTGACATAGAAGGTCCCGCGAAACACGATATCCGAAATTGCATTGAAGGCATTGACCGAGAGGTCTTCGGTGCGGCTGATGAAATTGCCCGCGGCATTGTTGACCACGCCGGTCAAGGCCCCGCCATCGGCCCAGATTGTATCGACCATTGCGTGGATCGCATCCGGGTCGCGAATATCGCAGGCATGGCCGACGATTGTGCCGCCATGTTTCGCGCTCAATTCGGCCACGGTTTCATCGAGCTTGCCTTGGCGCCGGCCGCAAATATAGACGCTCGCGCCGAGCTTCAAAAACGCCTCCGACATCTCTTTGCCAAGCCCGGTTCCCCCGCCGGTCACAAGAATGCGCTGACCCTGCATCAGGTTGTCGCGAAACATCAATTTGGATACGTCCATTGCTCTGGTCCTCTCACCGGTTCGGCCACCATGGTTTGGCGCCCAATTCTTTGGTCCCAATTTTCAAATCTCTGGCCGCTTCGCCCCCGCTGCGCAAGAGCGCCCACCATTGCCGCGCGCCGGGCGGGCCCGGCCTGCGATGCCGGCGCGCTGCCAGTTGGGGAGCGGGTGCGGGGCGGGGTGTGGGGGCGATAAAGCGCGTCTCAAAGCCCCAGAACGGTTTTGGCGATGATGTTCTTTTGCACCTCATCCGAACCGCCAAAAATGGTCGATGCACGGTTGTTGAGATAACGCCCCATCGCATTTTGCGCCAGCTCGCTGCCAATGGGTTCGGGCGCCTCATTGCCATAAAGCGGGCGTTCAAGCGGCAATTGCAGCGCGTCATTGCCGAGCAATTCAAGCCGCAGCGTGTCGACCTCTTGCCCGATATTGGAGCCCAGCAATTTCACCAGCGAGGTTTGCGGTCCCGGCGCGCGGCCTTTGGCAAGCTCGGCCAGAATGCGCAATTCGGTCACTTCGAGCGCCTCGGCCTGCAAACGGGCACGCGCCAGCCGGTCGCGGAAGCGCGGATCATGCGCGATCGCGCCATTGGTGCCCGAGGGCTGGGTGCAGGCCAGCTCTTCGAGCAGCGCGATGCTTTGAATAAGCCGCGGGGCAAAACACGATCCGCCGCGCTCGTTTTCGAGCAGGAATTTGGCAATGCCCCATCCCGCCCCTTCCTCGCCAATGCGATTGTTTTCATCGGTCTTGGCATCGGTGAAAAACACCGCATTGACCTCGTGATCGCCCGACATGGAATGGATCGGGGTGACTTCGATGCCGGGTTGATCCATCGGCAGCAGGAGAAAGCTGATCCCGGCCTGTTTCTTGACATTGGGATCGGTCCGCACCAGCGCAAAAATCCAATCGGCGTGATGGGCATGGGTGGTCCAGATTTTGGACCCGTTGACAGTGTAGACCCCGTTATCGAGCACCGCGCTGGTCTTGAGCGAGGCGAGGTCGGACCCGCTGCCCGGTTCGGAATAGCCTTGGCACCAATAATCATCGCCCGACAAAATGCCCGGCAAAAAGCGCGCCTTTTGTTCCGGCGTGCCAAATTCGCAAATCACCGGCCCGACCAAACGCAGCCCCAAAATCGCCAATGCCGGCGCCCCGGCCAGAGCGCATTCCTTGTCGAAGATGAATTTTTGCGTCGGGGTCCAACCGGTGCCGCCATCCGCTTTGGGCCAATGCGGCGCGACCCAGCCTTTGCGGTACAAGATCCGGTGCCATTCCATCCCGATATCGGGTTCGACAAACACGCCCGGCGTGCGCCGCGCCCCATCGCGCAAATGTTGCGGCAGGTTGTCAGCCAGAAAATCGCGCACCTCTTCGCGAAAGGCGGCGTCAGCGGGTGAGAAAGTCATATCCATGGCACATTTTTTCCAAGTTTCGAACGCGGCGCGGCCGCTTCTTTTTCATGCGGCCCCTTTTCCATCAGCCGCTTTTCCATCAGCCGCTTTTCATGCGGCCCTCTACATGCGCCCCCCATCAGGCCCCCACTCATGCCGGCATCATGCAGGGACCGGCGCCTCGTCGCGGATCGCCCATGCAATCGAGCGCCGCATCATTTCGTAAAACACGTCGTAATTCCACGCGCACATTTCCTTGTGCGGGTAGAAATCCTGCATTCCGGGCAAATCATAATGGCCGCGGCAATGGCCCAGAATATTATACACGATCTCGCCCGCGCCCACCGAGCGGGTGTAGAGGATCGGCACTTTGGTTTCGGGCCATTGATCAGCGACAAATCCGGTCGCCTCACCGGCAAAGGTGGTCTGCATCAAAACATTGATATCATTGGTTATGTCGGTGATGTACAATTCATCGACCACTTCGAAATTGTCGATCCCGCGGGTCAATTCGTGATCCTTTTCGACCACTTCGACCTCGAACGGGCCGATCGGGGGATGGGCTTTGAACTGGGTGCCCAACAATTTCATCACCCCCGACGTGTCGGCGGGGGCATCGACCAATCCATCCTCGGTGAAAGTCAGGATCGAATTGGTCCCGTGCAAAGCGAGCCATTTGCCGCCCGCTTCGAGCCATGACCGGATTTTTTCGGTTTGGTCGGGAGTGGGGATTTCATCGACCGTATAGGTCACCAGAAACCGGCATTGATCGAGCCGGTCGAGCCCCGAATAATCGCACGCAACCGTGGTGCGCACTTCGGGATGTTCGGCGAGCAATTTGAGGATTTCGATCCGCGGCGTATCCATGTCGTGATATTTGCCGCCGATGATGAAATGCGCGTCGATCCGCGTTTTGGCTTGTGTGGTCATGGTGTCGGCTCCTGCCCCCTCAACTCCTGATACTGCCGCCGCCATCGACGGTGAAATCGCAACCGGTGGTGAAGCTGGCCTCGTCACTGGCCAGAAACACCACCGCTTTGGCCACTTCGCCCGGTTCCCCGATCCGGTTCATCGGATGGGTGGCGGCAAAATTGGTTTCGATATTTTCGGGCGTGTCGGCACCGGAAAATTTGTAGCGGTCATACATCGGGGTGCGGATCGCGCCGGGATGGACCATATTGGCGCGGATCGGCACGCCGCGCTCGGCGCAATCGAGCGCCACCGACCGGGTCAGTGCGAGCAGCCCGGCTTTCGACGCCGAATAGGCCGCGACAAAGGCGGCCGCGCGGATCGCGATCATCGAACCGATATTGACGATCGCGCCCGCTTCGCCATTGGCTTCCATCACCGGCAAGGCCGCGCGCATGCCCAAAAACGGGCCTTCCAGATTGATATCGATCGTGCGCCGCCAGCTGTCGAGATCGACATCGATGACATTGCCCGGTTCGGAAATGCCGGCGATATTGCACAAGATGTTGAGCGGCCCCAGATGCTCTTGCGCCGCGTTGACGGCGTGGTGCCATTGATCGAGATCGCGCACATCGAGTTCGACCGCTTGGGCATTTGCGCCCAATTGATCGGCCAATGCGCGCGCCTTGTCGATTTGCACATCGGCCAACATCACCTGTGCGCCTTCTTCGATCATCAACCGCGCGGTCGCCGCTCCGATCCCTTCTGCGCCGCCGGTCACCAGCGCGGTTTTGCCGTTCAATTTCCCCATTTACCGCTCCAAAATCGCAACCGCCGACAGGCCCGGCGCGCCATAGACATGGCTGTAACCGGTTTTGGGGCCTGTGCCGCCGCGCCCGGGGACTTGGCGTTCGCCCGCGCGCCCGCGCAATTGTTCGACATTTTCATACACTTGCCGCAAGCCCGAGGCGCCGATCGGTTCCCCGCATGCCAGACATCCCCCATCTGTGTTGATCGGAAGTTTGCCGCTGCGCTCGGACCATCCCTTGGCGAGCCATTCTTCCTGCTCGCCATCGGCGCAAAATCCGTTTTCGGCCATATGCATGATTTCCGCGCCGCTTTCGGTGTCCTGCAATTGCGCCACTTCGATATCATCGGGGCCCATGCCCGCCCCTTCGAACGCCGCCTTGGATGCCAGCACAGTGGGCTTGCCCCCTTCCTTGATCGAGACCCCGGCCTGAAACACTTCGAAACTGTCGGGCGGGCGGGTGCGCACCGCAATATGCGCAATCTTGACCCCTTTTGCGCCCAGTTCGCGGACCTTTTTCTCGCTTGCCAAAATCAACGCCACCCCGCCTTCGGCCGGTGCGCAAAACATGAATTTGGTCAGCGGATCATTGATCATCGGCGCGTTCATAATCGTGTCCAGATCAATTTCGCTGCGGCGCCAGGCATGCGGGGTGATCGCGCCATTGCGGAACGCTTTTTCCGCCACCCGGCCCAGCGTTTCGCGGCTGATTGCGTGCAATTGCATGTAACGCTGGATTTTGAGCGCGAAGAATTGCGTGGTCAGCATCATGCCGGTTTGGCCATACCATTCGGGCAGGCCGAAATCGGCGGGCTTGGCGTTGAATGCGCCGCGTGGATGTTTGTCGAACCCCACTGCCAGCGCGAGGTCATACATCCCGCTTGCAATCGCCTGCTGCGCGGCGACCAGCGCGCTGCCTCCGGTCGCGCAGCCATTGGCGACATTGGTAAAAGGCAAGGATGTCAGCCCCAATTCATTGACCATGATATCGGCATTGCCCGCCGCCGCCGATCCGCCATAGGCGCATTCCATATCGGCCCATTCCAAGCCGGCATCTTTGAGCGCCTCGCGCACCGCATAGACGCCCTGTTCGCGGCCAGATCGCTCCTCGGTGCGGCCAAAGGGATGGATACCAGCCCCGATAATATAGACGCTCTCGCTCATGCCGCCTGCTCCCCTGATTGGTTGGCCCGGACCGGGCGAAAGGCAAAAGTGTCGTGGGTCGCATTGAACGCCACGATGCAAAATTCGAGCGGCATATCGAGGTGCAAATCCTCCAGCCGGGCATCAACGATCCGGCTTTCCACGATCACTTCGCCCGGCAATTCGACATAGCCGAGCAGGAAGGGGACAAAATCGGGCGGGCCTTCATCGGGGCCGGAGCCGGGCCCTTCATAAGGGGTCTTGGGCAGGAAACCTTGCGTGGTCCACGACCATAAACGGCCCTTGCGCGCCAGCTTATACGGCTCCACATCGCGCGCCGCATCGCCTTGCGGCATCGGAAACACGATCTCGCCCGAGGGCAGCCTCGCTCCCATCAAATGCGGCTCGGGATCGTCGCTCCACAGATCAGGGTCGATTTTCAGTCCCATTTTTGCCCTTTCCCAATCATGCCTGCAGGCCCGCTCATTTTCAGGCCGCCTTGGCGTAATCGGCCAATGCGCCGTCGACATCGCCAAACAATTTGTTCAACACCATCACCCGTTTGAGCGCGTGACCGATCGCCAATTCATCGGTGATCCCCATCCCGCCATGCATCTGCACCGCTTCGCGCGCGACCGCATCGACATTCTCGCCGATAAACGCCTTGGCCCCGGCCACGCCGCGCTGCCATTCCTGCTCTTGGTCCAGATGTTCGGCCTGCGCCACATTGTCGGGCCGCTGCGCCAGCGCCGCGCGCAGCAGCATTGAACGCGATTGTTCGATCCGCGCATAACATTCGACCAAACGGTGCTGGAGCGCCTGAAAACTGCCGATCGCCACCCCAAATTGCTCGCGCTGTTTGACGTAAGCGAGCGTGTCATCGAGCAGCAATTGGCCCAGCCCGACCATTTCGGCCGCCGCGTAGAGCCGCGCCGCCGAGATCACCCGGCCCATGGCCGCGGCATCAAGGTCGAGCATATGCGCCGGTGCGCGGGTCAATTTGAGCTCGCCGGCAATGCTGCCATCGGCCAGCCGATAGGGCCGCAGCTCCACCCCCTCGCCGTCGCGGTCCACCAAATAACACCGCGTCGCCCCCTCGCAGCAGGCGGTGACGATAAAGCCATCCGCGCCGGCCGCGCCCATCACAAAGGTTTTCTCCCCGCTCAACACGGCACTGCAATCTGCGCCGCCATCTGTGCCGCCTTCGCTCACGGCGGTTACGTCTTGGGCATTCAGCGAATATCTTTGTCCCCGCTCGGCCCAGGCAAAGGCGATCATCCGCTCGCCGCTCACCACCTGCGCGAGGCAATCGTGCGCGCGGGGATCTCCCCCTGCGCCAGATGGCGCCCCAGATTGGGCGAGCAATTGTGCCGGCACCACTGCGTTTTCGAGCCAGGGGTCGAGCGCATTGGCCCGGCCCAGCGCCTCGCCCACCAGCGCCAGATCCACCGCCGATCCGCCCAAACCGCCCGCCGCTTCGGGCACCGCCAGCGCAATCAGCCCCATCTCGGCCAGTTCAGCCCAGCGCGCGCGCTCATAACCGTGGGGGCTACGCCGCATTTTGCGCCGCGCCTCGACATCGATCGGAGCGCAGAACCGCTCAACCGAGCTGCAGAACATGTCCTGCTCTGGGGAGAGGTCGAAATTCACCGCATCGCCCCTCACGCCGCCTTGCGGAACGTAATCGGCAGGCGGGTCACCCCGCGCAGCAGGATATTGGGCAAAATCGCAATCGCGTCTTCATCGCCAATCGCAAAATCGTCGAGCCGTTCGAGCAATTCATCAAACGCCACCAGCATTTCCTTGCGCGACAACATATTGCCCACGCACATATGCGGCCCCTTGCCAAAGCTTTGATGCGCGCGGGCATTTTTGCGTTCAATGTCAAACGCATCGGGGTTTTCAAACTTCTTGGGATCGCGATTGGCCGCCGCATAGCGCAATTGCAGCACCGCGCCGGCGGGCAATTGGGTGTCGCCCAATTGGGTGTCGGTTTTGACAATCCGCCACATCCCTGCGGTCGGGGTTTCATAGCGCAGCGCCTCTTCCACCAGATTGCCAATGAGCTTGGGATCGCGCCCGCCAGCGGCGGCTTTGGCCTTGGCCATCTGGTCGGGATTGCGGATCAATTGCAGCAGCCCCCCGGCAATGGTCGAGGTGGTGGTCTCGTTTCCGGCGACCATGAATTGTTGCATGATCGACATGATTTCCGCATCGCTCAACGGGGTTTCCCCCTCGACCCGCGCCGCGACCAGATCAGCCAGCAGATCATCCCCGCCATGGGCGCGGCGATCATCGATCTTGGATTTCATAAAGTGTTGATATTCAACCAGAGCGCGCGCGCATTCTTTCTTGCGTTCGTGATCGACCATCTGGCTGAACCGGTCGACCGCGGCATCGGACCAGGTCTTGACCTGTTTGGGATCATTGTCGAGCCCGATCTGCCCGGCAATCATGTAAACCGGCAAGGGGATCGCAAATTCCTCGACAAATTCGCACGCGCCGCGATCGGCAAAGGCTTCGATCAGGCTGATCGCTTTGGCCCGCATCGTCCCTTCGATCGCGTTCACCCGCGGGGCCGAAAAGGCAAGGTTGACCAGCTTGCGATTGCGGGTGTGAACCGGCGCATCCGCGGTCAGTAAAGTGGGTTCGTCCGGCCACCCCTCAGCCAGAATGGCGGTGATCTCCTCATCGGCCTCGCGCCCCATCAAAACGCTGAAGTCATTGGAGAAAATTTCGGGCTTGGTGTTGACCTCGCTGCACAGATCATAGCTGTAGACGACATAGGTGTTCATCTCGGGCAGGTGTTCGATCGTGATCCCGGCATCGTGGATGGCGCGGTAATAATCGAACGGGTCGAGCAAGGTTTCAGGGGCAAAGACGCTGACGTCCTTGATCGCTGCAGGCTTGTTCATGTGCGGGCTCCGATCCCAATAAAACTCCGGGAGAACCTAGCCACACACAGCGCGGTGAGGCGATGCGCGAATGTGTTAGTGGGCGGGCAAACACCCTAGCGATTTTGCCAGCTAAGAGCGGCGGGTGGAGCGGCGAAGCAGGCACCTAAAAAAACACCCGCAACAGGCATCGGCAATCGCCGCATCACGGCCCGGCAAATTCGCGTTGAAATTCGGCCATGTCGAAATAATCGCGCCACGCGGCAATCCGGCCTGCGGGGTTGAGTTCAAACACCCCCATCACACGCAAAGATGCGCGGCGGCCATCCTTCAGTCTGAATGCATCGGTGCGTTCGGTCAGCACCACATTGCCAGCGGCCGAAATCGCGTGAATTTCCCATTCACAGCCCGCGACATCGGCCATAAAGCCGGCGACCGCTGCGCGCATGGCGGCTTTGCCGGCAATCGGGTCCATCGGCATATTGTGCCACACCACATCATCCGCGCACTGGGCGAACATCTCCTCCATCGCGCCGCTGTTCCAATGGTCGATGAATTGGGTGACGGTCTGGACCGGATCGGGTGTTTGGGTTTGGGTCATGATTGCTCTCCTGAAACCGGGGGCCCGCCTCCCGCTGCGCTCCCTGCTGCGTTCCCTGCTGCGCCCCCCGCGCCGTCTGTCGCGCAGCTTGCCCCACAGCCCGCCCCACAGCTTACCCCGCCTGCGCTGGTATAGGCCAGCGCCTGCGCCAGCAATTGCCGGACGTGTTGGTTGGCATAGCTTTGCGGGCCATCGCCAAATTGCAGATAGATCAGCGGCGCACCCAGCGCGCGTGTTTCCCACGCCACGCAATTGGAGCCGGGGGGATGGTCCCACCCCTCGCGGCTGAACATGGCGCCCGCCACTGCCAATTCGGCCGAATAGAAATTGTCGCGTTCAAACGCGAAACCGTGCGCCCGCACCAGCGGGGTGATCGCGCGCTCGTCCACCTGGGCCAGATACAATTCATCGCAGACCGCAAATTCATCGGGCAGGCCGTCGCACACCGGATGCTGCGCCACCACTTGCGCGGTGTAGCTAACCTCGTGGCGATAGCCCGAGGCCGGAACCCGCGCGCCGTTCCATTGATCGCTTTGGTACAAAAACCGTCCGCCCAGCCATTGATGCCATTGCTCCCACCGCGCCCAACCGGCCAATGTGTGGTGCATCGCCACCGCCCCGCGCCCCGCGCCAAACCGCCGCGCCAAAGCCCCGCGATAGGCCGCGCTGGGCGGGCGGGTGGCCAGTGTGCCATTGGCAAAAACATAGCCGGGCATGTCGTAAAACAGCAGCGCATCAGCGGCATCAGCCGCGCCCTCGGCGACCGCGTCTTCGGCTTCGGGATGGACCAGATGGGTCACCTCCCAATCGATCCCGACCCGCGCGCCCAGCGCCGCGATCATCTCGCCAAAGGCATCGGCTTCGTAAGGATGTCCCCCCGATATGACGAGCAGCGACGCCATCGCCCTAGCGCGCGATCTGGAGGATCATTTTGCCGTCATTGGTTCCGGCAAACAGACGCATGAAACTGTCAAAGGCGTGTTCGAGCCCGACATCGATATGTTCATCAATCGCCAATTGCCCGGCCGCGGCCCATTGCCCCATTTGCGCCGCGCCTTCGCCGAACCGTTCGACATAATCGGACACCAACAAGCCCCGGATCGAAGCGCGTTTGACGATCAATTGCCACAAATTGCGCGCCCCGCGCGGCGCGGTGTTGTATTCGCTGATCAAACCGCACAATCCGACCCGGCCATACAGGTTGAGGTTCATCAGTCCGGCATCGAGGATCGTCCCGCCGACATTTTCGAAAATCACATCAACCCCGCCGGGACAGGCATCGGCTATGGCCCCGCTCAAGCCGGCCTCATCGTCGCGGGCAAAGGCTTTGTAATCGATCGCGGCATCAAACCCGTATTTCCCGGTCAGGCGCGCGCATTTTTCCGCCCCGCCGGCAATGCCGACCGCGCGGCAGTCGTGGATTTTGGCCAATTGTCCGACCAATGATCCCACCGCGCCCGCCGCACCTGTGACCAGCACCGTCTCCCCCGGCTTGGGCGCGCACACGTCGAGAAATCCGAAATAAGCGGTCATCCCCACCGCGCCAAAGATCGACAGGTAATTGGTCACATGCGGGACCATTGCGGGATCGATCGGCTGGGTGAAGCCGCCCGTGACCCCGACCGAATAGTCCTCCAGCGCATTGAGCCCCATCACCCATTGGCCCGGTTCAAATCCGGCCGCGCGGCTGTCTTCGACCACGCCGATTGTGCTGGCGCGCATCGCGCTTCCCAGCGGCACCGGGGGCATGTAATTGCCGCCGGCATCCATCCATCCGCGCATTGCCGGATCGAGCGAGGCGTAATGGTTGCGGATCAGAAACTGACCCTCGTCCAGATCGGGCGTGGGCTGGGTGACCAATTCGAAATCCTCGGCCACCGGTTCGCCATCGGGGCGCCGTTGGAGCAGGAAGCGGCGATTATCGGGCATGGGCAGGCTCCTTTAGACGGTCGTGGCACACGCGGGCGCGCAGCCGGATATCGGCGATCAGGCGGCGGTCAGCTTGACCGGAATGGCGCTTTGCAGGCTTTGCCCGGTGATCGGGTCGTAATCGACCACTTCGCTGGTCAAACGATTGGTGGATGATCCGCGCTCGCGCACATCGTGCCTCGAGGCATCGGCATCGCCATAGGCATGCGCCATCGACACCAGGCCGCGGCGGACTTTGGGGCTGGCTTTGACCACGCCGTAAATGGTTGCGTGGGGGCTGGTGATTGCGACGATCCCGCCCTCCTCGAGCCCCAATTGGGCGATGTCATCGGGGTGGATATAGGCCGGATTGGTGGTGGTCTTTTCGCGCAATTTGGCGAGCGGGTGACCGATTGAATTGAACCGGGTTTTGGACCGCCGGCTGATCAGTTTGAAATCATAGCCTGCGCCGCGCGGGGCATCCGCGCTGTAGCGGGTGATCGCATCGGGCATATCGCCTGCGGCCAGGTCAAAGCGGTGAAATTCGCTCTCTTCAAGCGCGCCGACATCGGGGTGCAAATGGTCATAGACCACCGCCGCGCCGCCCGCTTTGGCGACATCCTTGCGCACCTGGCTGGGCGCGACCAGAGACCCGGCCACCATCAGGTCGAGAAATTCCTCCTTGGAGGGTTTGCGATCCATCGGCAGCGGCCCGCCCGCCAATTGCATCGTCACGCCCAGATCGCGCGCGAGGGTCCAGAACATTTCATATTCATCGATCACATCGCCGGGCGGTGTGGCGATCGCTTCGACATAGCGGGCATAGGGGGTTTCGTGCCACCATTCGGACAAATTGGTGATGTCTTCGCGTTCGAGGCATTGCGAGGGGGCGAGCACGACATCGGCGCGTTTGGCGCTGGCGCTCATCCATGGGTCGATCTGGACGAACAATTCCAGATCATCGAGCGCGCGCACCATTTTGGCCTGATCGGGGAAACCCACCACCGGATTGCCTCCGACCGAAATGAAGGCGCGCACCTGGCCATCGCCCGGGGTGAGAATCTCGTCGGCGAGCACATTGCACGGCATTTCCCAGCCCAAATGGCCCAGCCCGCGAAACCGCGATTGCGGCATCCCCTCGGCCCCGAACATCGGCACAGGGGGGGCAACTTGCGCACGGCGCGGGCCGTTCGTATTGGTGAACACGCCGGGAATGGCGGCCTTTTCCCCTTCCTGTTTGAACCGCGCACAGATCGTGTTGAGGCAGGTGACCAGATATTCGGTGAGCGTGCCATTGCCCGCCATTTCCGGACCCGTCCCGGTCACCGCGCAGCCTTTGGACCCGCCCGCAAACATCCGCGCCGCAGCAATCAATTGCGCCGGATCCACCCCGGCGCGCGCGGCGCAAATCTCTGGCGTCATGGGGTCAAGCGCGCGCGCCAATTGGTCAAATCCGTCGACATGGGCGGCGACGAAATTGCGGTCGTACAAGCCTTCTGTGATGATCACGTGCAACATCCCCGCCAATAAAGCGGGGTCCTCGCCCGGCTTGACCGGCAAATGGATATCAGCCAGCCGCGCCGCATCGCTTTCGCGCGGATCGGCCACAATCAGCTTCATCCCCTGCGCCTGACGGTCGCGAATCCGGCGCGAGGGGCTGAACGGGGGCACCCCGCCCACCGGGGCGTAATGCGACACGATCGGATTGTTGCCGATAAACATCGCCACATCGCTTTCGCTGAATGTGTTGGGCCCGGCCATCCATTTGCCATAGCGCGCGGTGGTGAACACTTTGGCCGGCTGGTCGAGCGTGACCGAGGTGTAGAAATTGCGCGTTCCCAGCGCCTGGGCAAAGCTGAGGCTGGCGGCCATGGCGCTCGAGTTTTGGAACCCGCCCGATCCCATAAACACCGCGACCGAATGGGGGCCGTATTGATCGATGATGCGGCGCAATTCGCGCGCCACATGAGCGAGCGCCTCGGGCATGGGCGTGGGCTGAAAATTCCCCTCGCGATCGCGCACCAGCGATGCGTGCAGGCGATGTTCGGCATTGTGCGAATCGGGCAATTCGCGCCCCTTCACACACGTATATCCGCCAAATTCAGGATCCTCCGGATCGCCGCGCACCTCGATCACTTTGCCATCCTCGACATCGACCAACATCGCGCAATTGGCGTGGCAGAACCGGCAAAAGGTCTTGTGCGTCTCGATACCCATGGCAGATCTCCTTGGGCGGGCACGATACCAGAGCTGGATTTGTCTTCGACTGACACTTTTGGCGACAGATTGGGTGTCGCCCGTTTGTGGGGCGCCGATATATTGTCTGCGTATTCCTCCGGCCTGATACTTTTGGCCATGGAACAGGTCGGCCCCGCGCGGCCATAGGGCAATCTCGCAGCAAGGAGATCTGAGATGCCCACCACCACCCGCCAATGGCTCTTGAACGGACATCCGCGCGGGCGCGCCATCGCCGAGGATGATTTCAAACTGGTCGAGACCCAGCTCGATGATCCCGGCGCGGGCGAGCTGCTGCTCAAAACCCACTATCTCGGCTTTGATCCGGCGCAAAAGGGTTGGATGGAAAATATCGCCGATTATGTCGCCCCCATGGCCATCGGCGATGTCATGCGCGGCAGCGGGATTTGCGAAGTCGTGGCCAGCAATAATCCCCGCTTCGCGGTTGGCGATATGGTGTTTGGCACGACCGGCTGGCGCGAATATCTGCTCCATGACGGCAAGGATTTGACCAAGGTCGAGACCCAATTGTCGCCCACTGCGGTGCTCTCGGTGCTCGGCACGACCGGGGTCACCGCCTATTGCGGATTGTTCAAAGTGGGCAAGCCGGTGGCGGGCGATACGGTGTTGGTGTCGGGCGCGGCGGGCGCCACGGGCAGCGTGGTCGGGCAATTGGCCAAGATCGCCGGGTGCCGCGCGGTTGGCATTGCCGGGGGGGCGGAAAAATGCCGCTGGCTGGTCGAGGAGGCCGGCTATGACGCGGCGATCGATTACAAAGCGGGCAATGTCAAACAGCAGATCAGGGACCATTGCCCCGGCGGGGTCGATGTGATTTTCGACAATGTCGGGGGGCAGATTCTCGACGATATGCTGGCCTGTATTGCGACCGGTGCGCGGGTGGTCGTGTGCGGCGGGATCAGCCGTTATGAAAGCGGCGGCACCCCGGTGGGGCCGGGCAATTATTTCAATCTGATCTTTCGCCGGGCGAGCATGGCGGGCTTCATCGTGCTCGATTGGGCAAGCGAATTTCCCGCCATTCGCGCGCGGCTGGAACATTTCGTGGGGTCGGGGCAATTGCGCTATCAAGAGGATATTCAGTCCGGGTTTGAAAACGCGCCGGACACGTTGCAGCGTTTGTTCGCGGGCAAAAATCGCGGCAAGCAAATGCTCAAGCTGTAATCGCGCAGCTCCGTATTCAGGAGCGCCTATTTGCCGGGGCGCGCTGTTCGCGCCAGACCTTATTGCGGGGGCAAATCAGCGGGCGTGTTGATGTTCAAGAGCGGCGCCTCGAGCGCAATTTGGCGCGCATGGACCGCCTCGGCAAAGCGATAGAGCGCGCGCCCGCCATCAGCGAGGAAGCGGTCCAATTCCGGCGCCAATTTGGCCGGCCACAGGCCGATCACCGGCTGGCTGGCAAGGATTGCGGGCCGGGTGGTGATGGTCGCCAGCGCGCCCGGTGCGGTGTCGGTTTTGGGGCCCGTATAGGGGCCAGTATCGCAGGATGAGCGGGCGAGAAGGCGCGCCATATCATGCGGCAGGTCGGGGGCATCGACCCCGGCGCTCAGCACATAGGCAAAGCCTTGGCGTGCGGCGTAAGCCAAGGCCGCGTTCAATCCGCCCAGCGGGCCCAGATCGGGGCGCGGTGCATCGGGGATGGCGGTGAAGCCGGGTTCGCTGCGCCCGCACACAATCACCCGCTCGCATTGCGCTTGCAAGGCGGCTGCGACCTGATCGATCAAACGCTGGTCGCGGTAGATTGCATGGGCTTTGTCGGCTCCGAACCGGCGCGCCTGCCCCCCGGCAAGGATCGCGCCCAAAAGCGGGGCCGGACGCGGAGCACTACCAATTCCAGGATCAGTTTCGGGGCCAGTTTTGGGGCCAGTTTCAGTGGTCATCTCGGCCCTTTTGGGTGCGCGGTTCAGTCAAACGCCTCGGTGGCGACACCTGCATCATTATAGACCGGACCTTCTGCGTCCACGCGATATTTCTTGCTCGCCGCGCCGGTCATCCCGAACTGGCCGATATGATCGCGCATTCCGGCATAGGCGGCATTGGCAAAATGATGCGCCAGCGCCGCTTCGCTTTCCCATTCCTCGAACACATTGACCCGCGCCGGATTGTTGCCATCCGCGCTCCAGTCATAGGCGATGCACCCCTCCTGTGCGAGCGCGGCATCGATATGCACTTTGGCGCTCGCCAGCGCCTCGGCGCGTTGGGCCGGATCCAGATCGATTTGCGCAGCGATTACGATTTTGGCCATCAGGCAGTCTCCTTAAGCGGGTTGTATTCGGCGATCACTTCAAAGGCGCGCTTGGTGTAAACCCATTGGCCGCCGCGTTTTTCCAAACTGTCAGTGTAGAGCCCGCCGACCATGCGGGTGGAGCCGTCCTTGGCCTTGAGCACTTCTTGCGTCTGGCAGCGCGCCCTGGCGGTGTTGCCATCGACTTCGATCGCGGCGGGGATGCATTGGAAACTGACCGCGTCGAAATTGCTCATCGCGCCCAGCCACATCTCGACGATGGCTTCGCGTCCATTGAGTTCCATGCCCATAAAATCCCATTGCGCATCCTCGGCCCAGACCGAGGCCCAGGTGTCGCGGTCGAACCGCACCACCCCATCGCCATAGGTTTCGTGCAATTCGCGGATTGCGAGGCGATCCTCGATCGGCCCTGTGAACATCCATCCCTCTCCTTTGCCGTTTGCGCCGGTATCGGGGCAGGCGGCCCGTGCGGCAATGAACACTTTTGGGAAGGGACGCGCGCGGGTCGCGGGCCTAGGTAGAGGCGGGCATCAGGCGCGCGCGGGCAGCGGGCGCTCACTCGGCATATCGGCCAAACCTAAGGGAAGGATCAGGTGATGGGGCAAGTTGAGGGCAAAAGCGCGGTCATTCTGGGCGCGGCCAGTCCGGACAATATGGGACAGGTGATCGCGCGATTGTTCGCGGCCAATGGCGCCAAGGTGATGGTGGCGGGACGCCATGAAGAGCCCTTGGCGCGCTTGGCTGAGGAGATTGGCGGGGCCTATTGCCTGTGCGATATCACCGATCGCGATGCGGTCCATGGTCTGGCCGCGCGCGCGCATGACGCCTTTGGCCGGGTCGATGCGGCGATCAATTGCACCGGTTGGGGGCTGTTGTCGAACCTGCTTGAAACCACTGAGGAACAGCTCGACCAGATCACCGCGCTGCAATTCAAAGGGGTGCACCACTTCCTGCAGGCCTTCGTCAAAGTGATGAGCGAGCAAGACCCCACTGGCGGATCGATCATTTCGCTGTCCTCGGCCACGACCAAGGCGCTGATCAACAATCACGCCGCCTATATCGGGACCAAACGCGCCGGCGAGGCGATGATCGAATGCGTGGCCAATGATTTTGGCCATTTGGGGATCAAGGCCAACACCGTATCGCCCGCCTTCACCCACAGCCCGATGACCGCCGACAGTTTTCAGGTGCCCGGCCTCGTCGATGCCTTCATGCCGCGCTATCCGCTGGGCCGGCTCAACACATCCGATGATGTCGCGCAGGCCTGTTTGTGGCTGTCGAGCGACCACGCCTTTGTCACCGGCCAGAATATCCAGCCCAATGGCGGGTTGACCTTGCGCGGCAATCCGCAAGCCGGCGATATTGAGGCGGCGGTGGGCGCGGCAATGGCCAAGCTGGAGCAGTAAAGCCGCGCGCTCAGGCGTCGAGCCAGGCTTCGGCAATGGTGCGGGTGGGGAACATCTGGAAATGCGCGTCATTGGCGGTGACCCGGCGCACCTGCATTTGCTGAGTCACGCTCTGCGACACATTGGCCGAGCGCCGCAAGCCATTGGCGACCAGCCATTGCGCGAGCGTCATGCTGTCGGTGGCGATGTCCTGCGGCATCACCATACTGCCGGAAAAATCGGCCAGAATGTCGAAATGATCAGCCCCGCCTTTGACGCACAAGACCGCGGCCTGGAAATCGCGGGTGAATTGCGGGCGGTCGTGATCCTGATATTTGTCGAGCAGCAGGACCACTCTTCTTTTGGAGGGAATCTTCTCGATTGTGTACATGCCGCGTCCCGTCTTTTGGCCCATTTCGTGGCCCGTTTTTGGCCCGTTTGTGGGCCTGTTCGCCCCGGACTACCGCACCGGCATTGGCGATCGCTGAGCGCGTGCCTGCGTAATTTCACCTATGCATGCTGAAAGGGGGCTTGGCCCTGCATGGTCTGCGAAGTGGGATGCGGTGAGGTGCGGGGAGACGCTATGCGGCGGGCAGGCGGAGACAGGACGGGGATAGGACTGGGCGGGGGCCCAAGCGCAGACTGAGCGGCGGTGCAGAGCGGAGAAATGACAGAGGGGGGTGAGAAGGGAAGTGATAATAGGTTTCGTTGTGGAGTCGGTCTGGTCTT
>JABSPI010000291.1 GCA_013214365.1 Erythrobacter sp. | reverse complement strand
GATCACACTGGCGTGCACTTTTGCCTTTGGCGCCATGCCCGCGCGTGTCTGATAATCCATCGGAGCACGAAACTGGCGTGTGGCCCTGCTCCATAGGCTTGAATATTTTTGCGCGTCATGGATAGGGCCAAACGCATCGGCGAACATAGAGCCATTGGCGGGCACGATCCCATACGGTTTGAGCTTTTCAAGCATCCAATTGAACGAGATCCCGGGCAGGAATCCTTCGATCGTATCATTTGGGAAATATGAACCCCCCACATCCGAATGCGCGCCGGTGAACCAAACCTCTTCTACATTTGTTGTCGCATTCTCATAGCCGCATGGTTCATAGATGTGGCGAGCGTCGGCGAAGATTGGGGTGAAGCTGAAAGAGCGATTCTCGTCGGCGGCAAGGGCATGGAATACGGACCTCACATTGCAATTTGTAAGCAGATAATAACCCACATCTTCGGTCGGATCGTCTTTGCCATCGGGCGTGCCTAATGCCTCGACCGTGTCCCAGATCGCCATCGCCTCAATGAGTGTGCGGTTCGCCATTCCGCGCTCTTCGATTTCGTATTTGGCTAGGGCTTCCCGCACACGCTGAACTCTGCGCTCAAAGTGTTGGCGCCGGCTCTCATCCGATTTTGGACTGGTTTTGTAAGCTTTGAAGATCGCGCTCACTACCTTTTTGCGCTCGCTCGGGCGCAAGGCGGAAAGGTCGGGAATACCTGCCACTGCAATCATGCCGCCCAAAGCTCGAACCGCATATGCTCCGCGGCTGAAGCCGCTCAAGAAAATTCGGTCTCCGGGGCGATAGTGAACACTCAGGAACGCATAGGCATTGCGCAGGTCATCAGCCATTCCCAGACCCGTACTCAGGCCCAGCAGATTGCCATCGGCACCGACCCCCTCAGCATAATAGGTGGCGAGTGATCGGTCATGCCGCTGGTGGTGGGAATCGACCAATTCATAGAGTCTGGCCGCATTGGTTCGCGCCACGAGCGTATCACTGGTCCCGTCGATCGTGACGAAGATATCGCGGCTCTGTTCGCGGTCTTGCCATGGGCGTTCATACAACGCCCCAATTTGCACGGTGCTGCAGCCCCATAACGTCAACAGCATAAGCGCCGACAGCGCCAAATTTCTCGCTCGAGCCATTGCTGTGCCACTAGCAAGCGTGGGAGAATACGCAAACCCACCAAAAGGGCCCCAGTGGTACGATCCACCGGGGCCCCTTTTGGGTTCAGGCATCCATCCCGAGGCGTTTAGCCCGCTTTGACTGATGCGATCCAGTTGTTGACCCGTGTTTCCAAGATGCTGAGCGGCATCGAACCACCATCCAGAACCGTGTCATGGAAACCGCGAATATCGAAATCTTCGCCCAGTTCCGCCTCGGCTTTGGCCCGCAATTCTTGGATCCGGATCATGCCGATTTTGTACGATGTCGCCTGCCCGGGAAGCACGAAGTAACGTTGCACTTCGCTGCGCGCGACGGTTTCGGGATTGGGCGAATTTTCGAGGCAATATGCAACCGCCTCGTCTTCGGTCCAGCCTTTGGCGTGGATGCCGGTGTCGACCACCAAGCGGATTGCACGCCACATCTCGCTCTGCAATCTGCCGAAGTCGGAATAGGGGTCTTCATAGCCGCCCATTTCCTTCGCCAAAGCTTCAGAATACAGCGCCCAGCCTTCGCCATAGGCCGAGATAAATCCACCTTGGGCACGAAATTGCGGAATATTGTCCAGCTCCTGCGCGATCGAGACCTGCATATGGTGGCCCGGATTACCTTCGTGATAGGCGATCGCCTCCAGAGGTGGGATCGGCATTGCTGTCATGTCTGACAAATGCGCGTAATACACGCCTGGGCGCGAGCCATCAGGAGTGCCGGGCCGGTAATGCTGAGCTGCACCATCCTGTTCGCGGAACGGTTCAACCCGGCGCACTTCCAAAGCGGCCTTGGGAAGGCGGCCAAAAAATTCAGGCAGGCGTTCGGTCAGCGTGTCGATGTGCATAGTCGCGCGGTCAATATAATCCTGCGCGCCGGCTTCATCATTTGAAAAGAAGAACTGTGGATCATCGCGGGTGAAAACGAAGAATTCCTGCAGGCTTCCTTCAAAGCCAGTCGCGGCCATAATCGCTTCCATTTCACCGCGGATCCGCGCGACTTCTGCAAGCCCAAGCACGTGAATTTCATCGGCGGTCATTTCCGTCGTAGTCATCACGCCGAGGCTGTAATTGTAGAAATCCTCACCACCGGGCAAGGCTGAGGCGCCTTGTGCCACTTCATCGGTGTTTGCGATATCGGCTTCAAACCAGTCAGCCACCCGGGTGTAGGCCGGACCCATTTGGTCTACCATGGCGCTGCGCCCCATTTCGCGCAGTTCATCGGCGCGTTGTGGCGTGATCGTTTCATTCTCGACCAGGGTGGCGAGGTGTCCTTCTAGGCCAGCCCAAAGTGCAGAGGGTTCGCCATCATCAAACGGTGCACCGCTGACGAGGCCGCGGCTTTCCGCGATCACGGCATCATAGGAAAAACGAGGAGGGCGGGTGCCAGCCTCTGCGTTATTTTGGGCGCGTTCGAGCAGCTGGTCCATTACCCGTCCGCTCTCACCGATCCGGGCGATAAAGGCTTCGAGATCGCTTTCGCTCTCCACGACATGTTGGCTGAGCAGGAAGCTGGGTAGGAACGTATGCGCGCCGCCCATTTGGTGCAGGATATATTCGCGGTCGGCATATTCGGCCGCCTGCTCTGCTTGTTGCAACCGGTATTGCCACATGTCCCATGATTGTTGAGCCTCTTGCGACAGCTCATCATAGTCGAAATTTGCCTCCATCTCGGCGGTTGCCTCGCGCATCCAGTTGAGTGTCTTGAGTTGGCCTTCGATGCTGAAGTCGTCGAGCTTGTCGTAATTCGTTTTGCGCCCGAGCGAGGTTTGTTGGATTGGCGAGAATTCCAGCTGCTCTTCGAATTTTTCATCGAACCATTGGTTGAGGCATTCGGTCTGCGTGGTGCTGCATTCGATCGTTGCAACTGACGACGTCAGCGCGTCGCAACCGGTCAAGGCAACTGATGCAAGCAACGCTGCGGCGAGTTTCATTTTCATGGAAGCTTCCCTTAATTCTGGATTGCGTGACCATGGTCCAGCCGCGCAGAAAAGGGAAGATAGTCAATCGGGCGCCAAGGGGTTTTTGGCGTTTGTGGAGGCCGTTTGCAGCGATGCTGGTGTTATCATTTGTCTAAGCCCTAAACAAAAAAGCCCCGCCGGATCGCTCCGACGGGGCATTTTATGAAGCGTTGGATGGAGTTGGGCTTAGAAGCCCATGCCCCCGCCCATGCCGCCCATGCCGCCCATGTCGGGCATTGCAGGAGCGCCGGCTGCCTTATCTTCCGGAGCGTCAGTGATCGCCGCTTCGGTGGTGATCAACAGGCCAGCAACCGATGCTGCGTCTTGCAGCGCGGTGCGAACGACCTTGGTTGGGTCGATAACGCCGGCTTCCACCAGATTTTCGTAGGTGTCGGTCGCAGCGTTGAAGCCTTGCGTCTCGTCGTCTTCGCGCAACAAGTTACCTGAAACTACCGCACCGTCGTGGCCGGCGTTTTCCGCGATCTGACGTACCGGCGCCATGATCGCGCGGCGAACGATGTCGATGCCGCGGGTCTGGTCGTCATTGGCGCCCTTGACGCCGTCCAGCGCCTTGGTTGCGTAGAGCAGCGCGGTGCCGCCGCCCGGGACGATACCTTCTTCAACTGCGGCGCGCGTTGCGTGCAGCGCATCGTCAACGCGGTCCTTGCGTTCTTTCACTTCGACTTCCGAAGCGCCGCCAACCTTGATCACGGCAACGCCGCCGGCGAGCTTGGCGAGACGCTCTTGCAGCTTCTCGCGGTCATAGTCGCTGGTGGTGTTGTCGATCTGGGTGCGGATTTCACCGACACGGGCTTTGATGTCGTCTTCGCTGCCAGCGCCGTCGACAATGGTTGTGTTGTCCTTGTCGATGGTCACGCGCTTAGCTTCGCCGAGCATGCCGAGTGTCACGTTCTCAAGCTTGATGCCGAGGTCTTCGCTGATCATTTCACCCTTGGTGAGGATCGCGATATCTTGCAGCATTGCCTTGCGACGATCGCCAAAGCCAGGTGCTTTAACAGCTGCAACTTTGAGGCCGCCGCG
>JABSPI010000290.1 GCA_013214365.1 Erythrobacter sp. | reverse complement strand
TGCTCGCCGATGCGCTGGCGCTCAACGGGGACGAAGACCCCGCGCATTGCCAGGGCAGCGCCACCAGAAAGCAAAATACGAGATAAAGTCATTTTAGTCCTCCCACGTTGTTATTCCTCTCTGCATATCAAATACTAGGCGTTGTCGCTAGGATTTCGACAGAAGGAATTTCTCTCCTTGGGCAAGGCTGTGAAGGCGCTGTTAGCGGCCGAGCTCGAACAGTGTATGCATGCGTCTTCGCGACAGCAGGCTGGCATCGCGCGTCATTTGTGCTAGCGAGCAATCGTGACACCTTTTCCTTGGACCGATTTGATCATTATCGCCGGGCTGATTGTGCTCAATGGCATTTTCGCAATGTCCGAGCTGGCAATTGTTTCGGCCAAACCCAGCGCTTTGCAATCGCACGCTGATAACGGCTCGGCGAGTGCGAAGACGGCTTTGCGACTGGCCGCAGAGCCTGGTCGCTTCTTGTCGACTGTACAAATTGGGATCACTCTCATCGGGATTATTGCGGGCGCGTATTCCGGCGCTAGCCTTGGCGGGCCGGTTGGCGAGAGATTGGCGGCGCTAGGGCTACCCAACGATCTCGCAGCTGCGGCGGGTTTTGCGATGGTGATCGCGGTCACAACCTATTTCAGCGTTGTGGTCGGAGAACTCGTGCCCAAGCAACTGGCTTTGCGCTCAGCCATTCCGATTTCGTTGGTGATGGCGCGCCCGATGGAACTGTTGGCGCGGATCGCGGCGCCAGCGGTTTGGGTACTCGACAAGTCATCGGCCGGGATTATCGCGCTGTTTGGAATTCGCTCAAAAGGGCAAAGCTCCGTAACCGCTGAAGAGCTGCAGATGATCTTTGCCGATGCGACACGGTCCGGGGTTATTGAACATGATCAGCATCAGATTCTCACGGGCGTTGTGAGATTGGCCGAAAGGCCAGTGCGCGAGATGATGACGCCGCGGACCGAACTCGACTGGATTGAAGCCGATGCCGATACCGCGCAAATACTGACCCGGATAGATGAGAGTCCGCACTCGCTTTTGCCGGTCGCGGAAGGGTCTCCTGACGCTATTCTCGGGGTGGTTAAGGTCCGCGAGGTTCTTGGCCGCCTGGTGGCGGGTGAAGAAGTGTCGATCCGCGCGATGATGAAAAAGGCTGAGGTGGTTCCCGATCAACTGGACGCGATGGATGCCCTGCGCGTCCTGCAATCGGCGGATATAGCCATGGCGCTGGTGCATGACGAATATGGCCATTTTGAAGGGGTGGTTACACCTGTTGATTTGCTGACGGCTATGGCCGGTAATTTCGCCAGCGATCAAGATGAAGGTGACACGCCTCAGATCATCGAATGCTCCGACGGGTCACTCTTGATTTCGGGCGCGCTGTCAGCCGATGGTTTGGCAGACCGCTTGGGTCTTGAATACCGTGATGATCGGGAATTCGGCACGGCAGCGGGATACGCATTGTCGGTAATGAAAAAGCTCCCGCTCGAAGGCGAGAGCTTTGTCGATCAGGGCTGGTCGTTCGAGGTTGTCGATATGGACAATCGCCGCATCGACAAGATCTTGGTCAAGCGCGTCGCCGAGGAGCCTGCCGAGGACTAATGTTCGGCTGAAGATCGGTCAGTCAGCCTTTTCTCAATCGCTTGAATGTGAGCTCTCAGCTAGGGATCAGGGTCTGCGCCGCCGCACCATCACCTTCGGGCGCGGCGATGATGTCGCGCGTCACGCGGCCCTTGGCTACAGTGTTGGTTTGCGGATCGCCAATTTGTGAGCGGATTGACGGGGCTGCGCTGCCGGCCCGGTCGATTGCGCTGGTTTCAATCTCACTGCGCGGCGCGGTCCCTCCGAACAGCGCTTCCAAAGCTTGGTCGGAAGCCGTGCCGTCGGCCGGACGCGGTGCGCCAGGAGCAGGCGGGCTGAGCGAGAAATCGGGCGGAACCACCAAAGGCGCTTGGCGCTGCACCGCAAATTCATCCGGACGTTCGCGGTTGAAAACACCATTGCCTCCACAAGCAGCGAGCATTGCGCAGCCAGAGGTGAGCAGGATAGCGGTTTTGAAGGTACGCATTATTGATTCTCCGCAGGGACATTGGCCCCGTCTGTATTTTTCACCGTTTCCACGGCTGTGTCTTCTTCCTTTTCGCTCAGGAACAGGCTGCGCGCAAGGATGATGACGACACCTATGGTGATTGCCGCATCTGCGACGTTAAAAACAAGGAAGGGCCGAAAGGTCCCGATGTGCAAATCGGCATAATCGATAACATAGCCCAAAGTGTAGCGATCCTGAATATTGCCGATTGCCCCGCCAAGGATCATCGCCAAACCTATAATATCGCCCAACACCTTCTCGCGCATCATCCAAACCAGCACGACCAGTGCAATCAGCGCGGTCAACCCGACCAGAATCCAGCGCATTTCCATATTGGTCGCCTGCAACAAGCCGAGCGAAATGCCGCGATTTTCGAGATAGGTCAGGTCGAAGAAGGGCAGCAATTCGATATTGCGCACCACCCGCAGGTTGAGCGGGCCCACGACATACCATTTCACAAACTGGTCGATCACCGCGATGAAAGCGGCAAGACCAAGACCGATCAAGCGGTTGCGGGTGAACAAGCCGGTCATAGCGCTGCCGCATCCCATGCGCGCACCGCCGTGGTGCAGCGCCCGCACAGCGCGCCGTCCTCTGCCACATCGGGCAGGAGACGCCAGCAACGGCCGCATTTGTGATCGGTGGATTTGGTGACACTCACCTCATCGCTTTGGCCGCGTGTGACTGACCCGGTGATGAACAATTCGGCGAGCTGTTCGTCGGTGACACCGGCGGGAACGGCCGATGCGGGCACAGTGACCTTGGCCTCGTTGCTCGACCGGATGATTTTTTCCCGGCGCAGCGGTTCGATCGCTTCGGTTACGCGTTCGCGCAAAGCGCGCAATTGCGCCCATTTCTCGCCATCAGCAGGGACCTGCGGCACGCTGGGCCATTCGAGCAAGTGGACGCTGCCGCCTTGTTCGCCATCTTCGGGATAGCGGGTTTGCCACACCTCTTCGGCGGTAAAGACCAGCACGGGCGCGGTGTAGCGCACCAAAGCGTGGAACAACAGATCAAGCACGGTGCGATAGGCGTTGCGCGTCACGCTGTCGGGGCCATCGCAATAGAGCGTGTCTTTGCGAATATCGAAGAAGAAGGCCGACAGATCGTCGTTGCAAAAATCAACCAGCAGGCGGGTATAGGTGTTGAAATCGTAGTCTTGAGCCGCCTTGCGCAGTTTCCCGTCGAGCTCTGACAAAAGCGACAGGACGTAAAGCTCAAGCTCGGGAATTTCGCCGGCGTCCGACATATCGCCGACAAACCCATCGAGCGCGCCAAGCAGATAGCGGAACGTGTTGCGCAGGCGGCGATATTGATCGCCCACCCCTTTGAGGATTTCATCGCCGATCCGGTGGTCCTCGGTGAAATCGACGCTCAAAGCCCACAGCCGGATGATATCCGCGCCGGTTTGCTCCATCACTTTCAATGGGCTGACCGTATTGCCGTGCGATTTCGACATCTTCTTGCCCTTGGCATCCATGGTGAAGCCGTGGGTGAGGACCTGATCGTAGGGCGCGCGGCCACGGGTGGAGCAGCTTTGCAAAAGCGAAGATTGGAACCAGCCGCGGTGCTGATCCGATCCTTCAAGATAGAGATTGGCGGGCCATTGCAGGTCTGGCCAGCGTCCGCTTTCGAGCACAAAGGCGTGGGTGCAGCCTGAATCAAACCAAACATCGAGGATGTCGGTCACCATCTCGAACTCGTCGGGGTCGTGGTTGGGACCGAGGAACTCGGCCTTGCGGCTTTCGTCCCACGCATCCACGCCCTGTTCGGCCACCGCCGCGACCACGCGGGCGTTGACCTCAGCGTCTTGCAGATAGGTGCCGTCGGGGCGGACAAACAGGGTGATTGGCACGCCCCATGCGCGCTGGCGCGAGAGCACCCAATCGGGCCGCCCTTCGACCATGGAGCCGATGCGGTTGGCGCCTTTTTCCGGGACAAATTCGACGCGTTCGATCTCGGACATCGCGCGGCTACGCAGCGTTCCGCCACCGTCGAGCTCTTTATCCATCGGTACAAACCATTGCGGCGTGCAGCGATAGATCACCTTGGCTTTGGAGCGCCATGAATGCGGATAGGAATGCTCATAATCAGCCGAAGCGCTGAGCAATGCGCCCACGTCACGAAGGTCTG
>JABSPI010000289.1 GCA_013214365.1 Erythrobacter sp. | reverse complement strand
ATGGGACAGTTTGGGTCGATTTGATAAGAGAGGGTTTCTGGCACATCGTAACCACCAAGGAGTGGAGATGAGACAGAAACCGGGAAGACGTAAGAGCCACGGCGAGAAGGTTGTCAAAGACATCCGCCGGGCAACGCGCAAACAGTATTCTGCGGAAGAGAAGATCAGGATCGTGTTGGACGGTCTGAAGGGTGAGGACAGCATCGCGGAGCTTTGCCGTCGCGAGGGCATTGCCCAGAGCCTGTATTACAGCTGGTCGAAGGAGTTCCTCGACGCTGGGAAGAAGCGTCTTGCGGGCGACACAGCCCGTGCAGCGACCTCAACCGAAGTCAAAGACCTGCGTCGGGAATCCCGTGATCTGAAAGAGGTCGTCGCTGAGCAGGCCTTGGAACTTCGACTGCTCAAAAAAAGCATGGTCGCGGATGGGGACGACGACGCATGAGATACCCCACATCCGAAAAACTGGAGATCATCCGTCTTGTCGAAGGCTCACATCTGCCGACCAAACGCACGCTGGACAAGCTGGGGATTCCCAGAACCACCTTCTACCGCTGGTATGACCGGTATCTGTCGGGTGGCCTTGAGGCACTTGACGATCGCAGCCCCAAACCGTCACGGGTCTGGAACCGCATTCCCGAGCCGGTGCGCGAGAAGATCAAAGACCTGGCCCTGAAGGAAAGCGATCTGTCGCCACGCGAGTTGGCCGTACAGTTCACTGATACAGAAAAGTACTTCGTATCAGAGGCTTCAGTCTATCGCATCCTCAAGTCCTACGACCTGATCACCAGCCCGGCCTATGTGGTTCTGTCGGCCGCGGATGAGTTCAAGGACAAGACCAGTCGCCCCAACGAGCTTTGGCAAACCGACTTCACGTACCTGAAAGTGATCGGATGGGGCTGGTTCTATCTCAGCACGATCCTCGATGATTACAGCCGCTACATCATCGCCTGGAAGCTTTGTACAACGATGAAGGCTGAGGATGTGACTGATACGCTCGACCTCGCACTGCAGGCTTCGGGCTGCGATCAGGCGACGGTGCTGCACAAGCCGCGCCTGCTCTCGGATAACGGGTCGAGCTACATCTCTGGTGACCTGGCTGATTGGCTTGAAGATCAGCAGATGGACCATGTCCGAGGCGCGCCGTATCACCCCCAGACCCAAGGCAAGATTGAGCGCTGGCATCAGACCCTCAAAAACCGCATCCTGCTGGAAAACTACTACCTGCCGGGCGATCTCACGCAGCAGATCGACGCCTTTGTCGATCACTACAATCACCGGCGCTACCACGAGAGCCTGCAAAACCTGACACCAGCCGATGTCTACTTCGGGCGTGGCCAGACCATCCTGAAACAACGAGAAAGGATCAAACGAAAGACAATCGAAACGCGACGCTTGCTTCACCGCAAATCCGCCGCATAATCAAACCAACCAGATGAGCCAAACCCTCTCTTAGCTCAGGCCGCCATTTGTCCCAAAATACCTGACGACGGACAGGATAAAGCTGGCGCTTTGCCCGAAAGCAACAAACTTCAACTCGCGTCTACCGTCTGTGCGTAAAGACACCGGTGCACGACCGGTGAAATCGACCCCTACAACTTAATCCAAGCGGCGTTTCGTTTTGAGCTTCGCACGCACGCATCGACGAACTCGACGCCTTTTAACCCGTCTTGAACAGTTGGATAGATGACCTCAGGGTCCACCGTTTCGCCAGTGCGCGTCGCGCGGATGGCGCGTGCTGCTTCGGTGTAAATATTGGCAAAGCCTTCCAGATAGCCTTCGGGATGACCCGGTGGTGTTCGGCTGACACGGGCCGCCGCGTCGCCTGCACCGGCACCGCCGCGCGTAATCAGGCGTTGTGGTTCCCCAAACGGTGTGTACCAGAGATAGTTCGGATCCTCCTGCGCCCATTCAAGGCCGCCTTTCTCACCGTAGACGCGGATACGCAGCGCGTTCTCGTTGCCGGGTGCCACTTGGCTGCACCAAAGCATCCCGCGCGCACCGCCTTTGAAGCGCAGCATAACGTGGCCATTGTCATCAACCTGGCGGCCCGGAACAAAAGCCTGCAAATCGGCCGAAAGTTCGTCAGCCTCCAGGCCCGTGATAAAGCAGGCGAGATTATAGGCATGCGTCCCAATATCGCCCGTAGACCCACCGGCGCCGGACCGCGCCGGATCAGTACGCCACTCGGCCTGTTTGAAGTCTTGCTCAACCGTCAGCCAATCCTGCGGATACTCCACCTGGACAACGCGGATCGCCCCCAGATCACCTGAGGCCACCATCTCGCGCGCCTGCCGCACCATCGGGTACCCAGTGTAGTTGTGGGTCAGGATAAACAGCGCGTCCGAGCTTTCTGCAGCCTTCACCATCTTCTTCGCGTCACCAAGGGTCGAGGTTAGCGGCTTGTCGCAGATCACGTGGATTCCGCGTTTGAGGAACTCGCGCGCCGCGGCATAATGCACATGGTTCGGCGTGACGATCGAAACGGCTTCAATCCCGTCCTTCCGGCGCGCCTCGCGGATCGCCATGGTTTTGAAGTCGTCATAGATACGGGGCAGTCCCAAAGCCTCCCCGCTGGCGCGGGCCTTCTCCGGCGTGGAGGACAGCGCCCCCGCCACAAGCTCGTATTCCCCGTCGATGCGGGCCGCGATCCGGTGTACGGCGCCGATAAAGGCGTCGTTTCCGCCGCCAACCATCCCAAGTCGAATTCTGTCAGCCATTAGTCGATCCCCAGCATCTTGCGGTTGGCGGCCTCGTCCGTGCCA
This sequence comes from Erythrobacter sp., assembly GCA_013214365.1. Classification (GTDB taxonomy): domain Bacteria; phylum Pseudomonadota; class Alphaproteobacteria; order Sphingomonadales; family Sphingomonadaceae; genus Erythrobacter. Next base: position 1,457 of record JABSPI010000289.1, on the reverse strand, counting down.
CCGTCGGCGAAGTCGTCAAAGGCGACCTCGGTGGGGCGGATGATGTGGTCGCGGACAAACGCTGCCCCTTCGCGCGCGCCGTCTTCGGGGTGCTTGATGGCGCATTCCCATTCAACCACGGCCCAGCCATCAAACCCGGCTGCCGTAAGCTTGGAAAACACCGCGCTGAAGTCCACCTGACCATCGCCCAGCGACCGGAAGCGTCCGGCACGATCGACCCAGCTTTGATACCCCGAGTAAACCCCTTGGCGACCGGTCGGATTGAACTCGGCGTCTTTGACGTGGAACATCCGGATCCGATCCTTGTAGATGTCGATGTTGTCCAGATAGTCGAGGCATTGCAGCACGTAGTGTGACGGGTCGTAGAGCATACAAGCCCGCGCGTGGTTCCCGGTGCGTTCAAGAAACATCTCATAGGTGATGCCGTCATGCAGATCCTCGCCCGGATGGATTTCATAGCACACATCGACGCCACACTCTTCGGCGTGGTTGAGGATAGGGGTCCACCGCGCCGCCAGTTCATCAAACGCCGTCTCGATCAATCCTGCGGGACGCTGCGGCCATGGATAAACATAGGGCCACGCCAGAGCGCCGGAGAAGGTCGCATGTGCGTTAATGCCAAGGTTTTTGGATGCTGAGAGCGCCATTTTGACCTGATCGACCGCCCAAGCCTGACGCGCTTTGGGATTGCCGCGCACCTCCTCTGCGGCAAACCCATCAAAAGCGGCGTCATAGGCCGGATGCACGGCCACCAACTGCCCCTGCAGGTGGGTCGACAGTTCGGTCACCTCAATGCTGTTTGCCGCCGCAACGCCCTTAAACTCATCGCAGTAGTCTTTGCTCTCGGCGGCCTTCGACAAGTCGAACAACCGACCATCCCAACTGGGAACCTGAACGCCGATGTAGCCACACTCGGCGGCCCACTTGGTAATCGAATCCCACGAATTAAACGGAGCCTCGTCCCCGGCAAACTGCGCCAAAAACAGTGCAGGCCCTTTTATCTCTTTCATGGCATCCTCCCTCGGTGGTTACATCATAGACGGTAGATTTTCACGGATCACAATCTCAATCCGGATCCTTTCTTGGCTTTCGATAACAGGTGTCCGATCGCACTTGGCGCGAAGGACCCGAAGCGCGCTTCGAGCAAGATGACCTGTGTTTTGATTGATGACGGCATCAATGACGCCAGCGCGAAGAAGTTCCGAGGTGCTTTCCGTCAACTCGTGATCAATCAGCACTGGACGTTTCGCGAGACCGGCATTCTTTATCGCGGTTACAATACCATCCACCCTCGCTCCTGCCTGCCCTACGCGCGTCGGCCTTGGTCCAAATCATCGGCAAAATGTGCAAAATCGAGGGGGGTCCGATTTTGGTCACTTTTGGTATGTAGTATCTCACATTCTTGCCAAAAATACTGCTTTGATGGGCATTTGCAAGAAACGTATGCTTTTATATAC
>JABSPI010000288.1 GCA_013214365.1 Erythrobacter sp. | reverse complement strand
ACCTCATCTGTCAACACCGCCACCAGCGTCGACAGCACGAAGGACAACCTCTGATACGCGAATAACGTGAGGCTATAGGCGTGCGTGCGCAGCGCGTCGTCGATCAGCTGCAGGGAGTCGCCGATCAGGGAATACCCGCCCATCGAGCCCACAAACGAATCTCCGGGAGAGTCCTCGGAGTCGCCCACGCTGAGCCTCTCGGTGTCTTTGGCGACGTCTCCGGCATTCTCGAAGAGCCCAATCGCGCAGTGCGAGTGGAACGAGTCGTCGGCGGTCTGGTCGAAGTAGTCCGAGCCGCCGATGATCATGTGGTCATAGCCCGCGTCGCCGAAGATCCCGCCGTACTCGAACTCATTGAGCTCCTTGCTATCGCCGTCGTCCTCGGACAGCAGCAGCAACAGCAGCAGCTGCCCGATGTCCACCAGCGACGGCAGCACATAGGCCAGCGTCATGAACAGCACGCGCAGCAAATGACGCGCGGGGTTGCGCATTGCGATCGATGTCGAAGTGTTTGCAGGACGCTCGGTCGTGCCCCCCGACATCATCGAAAGCGATATCGATCAGGAACGCCTCGCCGCGGTCATCGGCAGCGAGGCCACCGTCACCTACCTCCAGGGCGACACGCGGCTGTTTGCCGGCGCAGGGGTTGAGGTGTTTCCGACCGACAATCTGCTCAACCGATATGCGCTGAGTCTGGGCGCGAGCCAGGATGTGCCGATCGCCAATAACGGGCGGGTGCGATTGCGGCTGGGCGCGCGGTTCGACCATGTCAGCGGCGATGAAGGGCGGGTCTATGACCGGGTGCGCGCGGACGGGCAATTGATCCTGCGCCACGGCGCGGGCCATACCAGCCTTGCCCGGTTCCGCTATGGCTATCGCGATCAAAGCGAGGCGCGCTTTAGTGGATTTGACCAAAGCGAATGGCTCAGCGAGCTGCGCCACACCTACCGCCCACCCGGCAGCCAGAGCGCGATCAACCTCGCCGCGATTATTGCCGATGTCGATGCCGAAGATGACCGCTACAGCTATCGCGGTCTGGGCTTTCGCGTGATCGGCAGTGCGCCTTTGGGCGATGATTTTCTGGGCTATGCGCGGGCCTCTTATTTCGGCCGCGACTATGAAGACCGGTTCAGCAATCTGTATCCGATCGCCCGCCGCGATGATGTGTGGCGGGTGAGCGCGGGGGTGGAACACCCGCTCACACGGTCACTCAACGGTCTGATCGAGCTGGGCTATATCGATCACCAATCCAATATTCCCACCCGCGATTTTTCGGGTCTGACGGGGCGTGTGGGGGTGCGCTGGCGGTTGGAGCCTTAGGGGTTTTCTCCCGCACATCCCCCGCCCATTGCGCGGTGCGTGCGGCAGGCGCGGTGGATGCGGCGGGCGTCAACGGCGTTGGACATTCAGCAGCCCTGATAATCGCGCGCTTGGCATTGGGCTGCGATTTGATCGCCCTTGGCGATGTGTGTGCTGGGGGCGCAAGGGGCTTGCATTTTCCTACATGCGCGCAGCCTGCTAATGTCGCAAAAGGCGCCCGCGCGCCGCGCGCGCCGCCCCATTCGAGGGGTTGGTTGAAAGGCCGCCCGTGTGGATGTGTTTCATCAACTAACTCGGATATGGCAAACCGATCAGGCCGATAACACCGACGCGGATCGATCGCTGCAATCAAAGATGATGCCGCGCTTTTGAAACTCCTGAATGACCCGCATGCTGATGTCGGATTCAAACGCCTTTTCATATTGGGTGTCGAGCACATAAGCTTTGAGCCGCAAACGGATCCCGAACAGCTCGCCATTTTGCCATTGATTGACCAACACCACGACCGGCTGGGCAAGGTAGATGAACCGGCTCGACAAGGCCGCCTCGGTGATGATCGTGCGCGCGGTTTCGGGGTCTTGATCGGAGGCAATCACAAAGTCGATCACCACCTGCATATCCAGAACGCCGGCATTGCCCGACGAGGTGAGTTCGGTGAGGAATTTGCTGTTCGGGATGGTGACGATGCTGTCATCCAATGTCCGCATCCGCACCGAGCGCAGGCCGATCTCGATAATATCGCCATATTCGCCCGCAAATTTGACCCTGTCGCCAATGTTGAACGGGTGATCGAGCATAATGATCAGGCCGGCAATATAAGAGGCAACCAGGTCCTTCATCGCAAAGCCAACCGCAACCGCGAGCGAGCCGCCGATCACCGCCATCGTCGTCTCGTCAATGCGGAAAGACAGCAAGATCACCACGATGGTCGAGACCACGTAAACGAGGAATTGGACAACGGTGTAGACCTTTTGAACGGTCAGGCGCCGGGCCGAAAACTCGCCCCCGAAGGATTCCACAAACCGCTTCGATATCCGCAGGAACACAAGCGCACCCGCAATCCAGATGATCGAGGCCACAACCCCGGAAATGCGGATGATTTGCGACAGGTCGGAGACCGCGCCCCCGCCGGGCAAATCCTGCGCGAATGCGGGGCTTGCGCCGATCAAAGCGATCAGCGCGCCAAGCGGGCCAAAGCGGGCCATGGTTGATTTGCGCAAGATGCTCATGCCTTCCTCCCCACAACAAGATTGCGCCGTTCGAGCAACCGCCGCGCCTCCAGCCACCAGCCCAGCGTGATCATGTGGCGGTCATCAACCGCTTCGATCACACGCTCACGCTGCAATCGTCGCAGCGCGCCCTCGATCGTTGGGCGCGGCAAATTGGTGTTCCTGTGGATCGCATCATCGCTCGCCTGTCCCATTTGCAGGATCGCGCGCAGGACCAGCAATGCAGGAAGCGGAAGCGAGGACAGTTTCTTGCCATCGGGCCGTTCGAAGGTCAGCGCGACAACCTGTCCCGTTTCGCCCACGACAAACAGCGACCGGCGCCAAAATTCCAAAGCGATCGCCGGATTGCCATCGGTGTAATCGTGCAGCCGGCGGAAATATTGCGCTTTGCGGCGTTCTTCGGGGGTCATATCCTCGTTGATTGCGAAGGCGCCGGAATCGATCACATTGGAGAAATCGGGGTCCAGCCCGGCCTGCGCGGTGCGCCGTTCGATCAGATCGCGCATATCCTCGCACGACCAACGCGGCATCATCACGACATCGTCAAACACCAGCCGGTCAGCCCGCGCCCGGTCGAGAAAGTCCCAACTCGACCGCTCAATCGTCATCACCATCGCATCGCCTGCCCCCATCGCGCGGCCCAGAGCGGTCAACCGGTCGAAATCATCAAGACCATTGATCGCGGGCACAATCGCGCGGTGGACATCATCAATCGTCACGATCAGGCGTTCGGGCAGAGCGGCGATTTCGCGCGCCACCTTTTGGGTGTCATCGGGGCTGGCTTTGAGATCAAGGCTCTTGACCAAATCCTCCATCATCCCGGCAAATCCGCGGGTCGAAATGCCCAATGAAACACAGCGGTCAAACCCCTCCGCCTCGCTCACCGCGTCGCGCATCAGCGTGGATTTGCCCAGCCCCCTATCTCCCACAACCGCAACAATCGTTCCCGCAGTGAGTTTGGGCAGGACGAGCTTTTCAGGCTGCGAACGGGCGGCGGCATCATGGTGCGGGTTGCGGTGGGGATAGAGAATTTCAACCGCCTCATCGGGCAGCGAATGATACATCCCGCTCGCTTTATTGGCCGCAACCCGGGCCGCGGCTTCCTCGCGCTCTTTTTGCCGGCCAAATTCGCGAACCAGCGAAATCCGCGAAGTCTCGCGCTTGACCGCCGCGACCAAGCTGCGCGCCAACAGGCTCGCTCCGGCAAAGACGTAAGGGATAAAGGTCGCCACCGAGAACGGGTGCTGCGCGATCCACGCCAGAAACGCGCTGCGCTCTTCCTCTGCCTTGGCCAGTTCGCTGATCCGGTCATGCCACCAGATCGTCAGCACCACGATCAGCGCGGGGATTGCGATCCAAACCAAAGATGCGATCCACGCATAGACTGTGCCTCGCCCCACAATCACTTCGACAATTTGCAAGGTGAGCACGCTCACCAACATCACCACCCCGATCAGACGCAGGGATCGCCAACGCAATTCGGCGCGCGGATCGTTGCGCGATTGGTCGCTCGCCAATTGATTGACCAAGCGCAAAAGGAAGAAAGTGCAGCTCGTCCAGAACAGGACCAGCCAGATGATCGCCACCCCGTCGAACCAATATTGTGCGGGCCACAACCAGCGTAAAACCGCCAGCAAAATGACATAATCAAGCGGCCGGCGCACCCCGCGCCAGA
>JABSPI010000287.1 GCA_013214365.1 Erythrobacter sp. | reverse complement strand
TGTCTTGTTTCAAGGGTCAATCGGGCGGACCGATTTTCCCATGGGCAATCATCAGGATTTGATTGATGCGATCACGCAGCGCCTATGGCCGCTGGGTGAGGATGTGATGTTCATCCCCGGCCACGGCCCCACCAGCACCTTTGGCCAGGAACGCAAGACCAATGCCTTTGTAAGCGATCACGCGCTGGCTTGAGCGTGTTCGCCCATCCGGGCGAACGCCTCGGCGCTAATCCTCTGCTACGCCACGGGCCGAGGGGGGCGGTCGCGCTTTGGCTGCCGCGACCAAACACTTCCAGCAGTCCGACGCTCAGCGTGCTTAAACCATTTTTGCAGCAACCAGCGCCGCGTAAATGCCAAGGCCAAGCAGGGTCAGTATGGTGATAATCGTGCCGACCATGCGCCCTTTTGACAGCGCCCCGCCATCCATGCCGAATGCATGGCCAATCCGCCCGAGAATATAGAGACCCGCCACATAAGATAGCCACAGGCCTGCCTCCCCCGACAGCTCGATCGCAGCGATAAGAATCAGTACAAAGGGTGTCGTCTCGACAAAATTGGCCTGCGCCCGCATCCGGCGGATCAGATTTTCATTGTCCTCATCCCCGACAAAGATCTTTTCTGCCCGCCTGACCGCGCCAATGCGCATCATCAGCCAGACATTAAGGATTGCCGCAGCGCCAGCCGCGGCTAAGGTTACAGGAAGCAATGTCATGGGAAATCGACCCTCTCGTCTTTGATTTTGCTGTGACCTTGTTGCTAAGACCACACCACACCGCTTGCAACCTGCGATTTTTCCGCTATATCGCGCGCTTTCCCGCCTCACCCGGCATGGACGCATCGCGCTGGCATAATGCTTGTGCGAAAGGCGGCTTTGCCCTAGGGGCTGCGAGCAAGTTTCCGCGCAATATCAGCGCTTTTGAAGATTTTAATTGAGGAAGTGGCGTAGCCATGGCTGTTCCTAAGAGAAAAGTATCCCCGCATCGTCGTGGCAATCGCCGCGCACACGATTCGCTCAAAGTTGAGGCATCGCACGAATGCCCGCAATGCGGCGAGCTGAAGCGCCCGCACAATGTTTGCCACTCTTGCGGCTATTACAATGGCCGTCAGGTCATCGAACCCAAGGGCAGCTGGCCGGCAAACCGGTAAACCGGTAAGTGACAAAAGGATCGCACGCATGACTCTCCCGCGGATCGCTATTGATGCGATGGGCGGCGATGAAGGCGTGCGCGTCATGGTCGAAGGCGCGGCGCTGGCCCGCCGTGATTACGCCGATTTCAAATTCCTGCTGGTCGGGGATCAGGACCGCATTGCCGCGGCGCTCAAAGCGCATCCCGGCATGGCTGGCGCGTCTGAAATCCTCCATTGCGACGATGTCATCAGCGGGGAGGAACAACCCTCCAAAGCGATCCGCCGTGCCAAAACCACCAGTATGGGCCTTGCGGTCAATGCGGTGAAGGAAGGTGCGGCTGGTGCTGCGGTGAGCGCAGGCAACACTGGCGCGCTGATGGCGATGAGCAAAATCGCGCTGCGCACCATGCCCGGGATTGACCGGCCGGCGCTGGCGGCATTGATGCCCACCTTGGAGCCGCATGATGTGGTGATGCTTGACCTTGGTGCCAACACCGAGGCCAATGCCCGCAATCTGGTGCAATTTGCCGTGATGGGCGCCGCCTATGCGCGGATCGTCAACGGCTTTGACCGGCCCACTGTGCGTTTGCTCAATATCGGCACCGAAGAGATCAAAGGCACCGAGGCCCTGCGTGAGGCGGCTGCGCAATTGACCGCGGCAACCGATGATCCGACCAGCGGCCTGGCTCTGCATTTTGACGGGTTTGTCGAAAGCGACAAGATCAATCGCGGCGAAACCCATGTGGTCGTGACCGACGGATTTTCAGGCAATATCGCGCTCAAGGCGATTGAGGGATCGGCGCGGTTCGTGACCGATCTGCTGAAACAGGCTTTCACCAGCTCGATCCGATCAAAGGTCGGATTTTTGGTGTCACGCCCGGCAACCGAATTGTTGCGCCATCACCTCGATCCCAACAATCATAACGGCGCGGTGTTCCTTGGCCTTAATGGCGTGGTGGTCAAAAGCCATGGCAGCGCCACCGCCAAAGGGGTCGCCAATGCGGTCACCGTGGCCGCGCGTCTGCTTGAGAACAAGCTGACCCAGCGGATTGCGCAAGACCTTGGGGAATTGGGTGAAGATGCCTTGCGCGGAAATGGTGCAGGTGCCGCTACCGACGATAGCGCTAAGGAAAGCGGAGCGACGGCGTGACCGGCTCGCGCATCGTGGGCTCTGGCTCGGCTCTGCCTGAGCAGATCGTCACCAACCACGATCTTGCGGCGCGGGTCGACACATCCGATGAATGGATCATCGAGCGCACCGGCATCCGCCAACGCCATATTGCGGGCGAGGGGGAAACCACTTCGACACTGGCCATTGCGGCGGCGCGTGCGGCGCTGGCTGATGCTGGATTGACGCCGGCGGATATCGATCTGATCGTGCTTGCCACCGCTACGCCTGATAACACTTTCCCCGCCACTGCGACCAAGGTTCAACACGCGCTTGGCTGCCCCAATGGTCCGGCCTTTGATGTGGGGGCGGTGTGTTCGGGTTTTCTTTATGCGTTGACCACTGCCGATTCGCTGCTGACCACGGGCGCTGCGCGGCGTGCTCTGGTGATCGGGGCGGAAACCTTCAGCCGGATTCTTGATTGGGAAGATCGCACCACATGCGTCCTGTTTGGTGACGGGGCGGGGGCGGTTGTGCTTGAGGCGCCCGATCAAGCCCGTCCGGCGCAAAATGGCGGACCTGGCGTGTTGGCAAGCCGCCTGCATGCCGACGGAGCGCAGCACGATTTGCTCTATGTCGATGGCGGGCCATCAAGCACGCAAACGGTGGGCCATTTGCGTATGAAGGGCCGCGAAGTGTTCCGCCACGCGGTTGTGAACCTGACCAATGTTTTGCACGAAGTGCTTGATGATGCTGGAGTTTGTGCAGACGATATCGACTGGATCGTACCGCATCAGGCGAACAAACGTATCCTTGATGCAACCGCCAAAAAGTTGGGCTTGCCGGCCGAAAAGGTGATTGTGACGGTGGATATGCACGCCAACACATCGGCCGCATCGGTGCCGCTGGCTTTTGATATGGCGCGGCGCGATGGACGGATCAAACCGGGCGATCTTGTCATGTTTGAGGCGATGGGCGGCGGCTTTACATGGGGCGCGAGCCTGGTTCGGATCTGACCGGAGCAATCAAACAGCTGGTTTGGTGGCTGAAAAATGGCCGAAATCCCCACCCAAAGTTGAAATTTTTTCAATTATTTCATACAGACGTAATACAGCGTAACAGCGCGCGCCTTTTATTGGGGAGACAGTCTGATGATGCGTTCAATGGGCACTTTGACCCGGGCTGACCTGGCCGAGACGATCAACCGCAAGATGGGCCTGAGCCGGGCGGAATCGCTCGAGCTGGTCGAGGCTATTCTGGACAAGATGTCTGATGCGTTGGCCGATGGCGAGAACGTCAAGATTTCCGGCTTTGGCAGCTTCGTCTTGCGCGACAAGAATGAGCGGATCGGGCGCAATCCCAAGACCGGGGTTGAAGTTCCTATCACGCCGCGCCGGGTGCTGACCTTCCGCGCGAGCCAATTGCTCAAAGAACGGATCGCCAACGGCTAAATTTGCACCGACCATTCCGGTCGGCGGGCAATCGCGGAGTGACGCGCAATGGTGGATTTCAACGATGGTAAAGATCGTGATGCGCTGCGCACAATCGGCGAGGTCAGCGATGCGCTCGGTATTAAACAGCATGTCCTGCGCTATTGGGAGCAGCAATTTGCTCTGCTGAAACCGCTCAAACGATCGGGCGGCCGGCGCTATTACCGCGCCAGCGACATCGACATGGTCGAGGAAATCAACCGGCTGGTCAATGATGAGGGTTACACGCTGAAAGGCGCTGAGGCTGTGTTGCGGTCTCGCGGGCCTTCTGCACCCGATGGGGCCAATCGCCGCCAAGGCGATGACCGGCGCGCGGGCGACCGCCGCGCGAAGGGCGAAGAGCAAGCGGTTCCGCTCGACAGTATGAAGCCTGCTGAGCCCGATTATTCGCAAACTGTCGCCAAGCTAAAGGGTCTGCGCGACCGGCTCTCGAAAGCCATCGAAGCCTGACAGCCCCCTCAGACGGGCAATTGCATCTTGCGCACCGCATCTAGGAAATGTCGATTTTCCGGCTCAGCAAGCAGGAATTCGTAAGGTAGGCTGGCATCGCCGGTCGCAGTGACAGTGCCTTTCCCCGCCTCCAGAGT
>JABSPI010000286.1 GCA_013214365.1 Erythrobacter sp. | reverse complement strand
ACAAAGGCACAAAGAGGTGCGCGAACAAGAATATCCTGGTTGCAAGCGGACAAAGTTGCAGGGTTGGCGAGACCGCGGTGATGCGCGACATTTTCACCGCTGGTGGCAAAGTACAAATCATATTGATCGAGCGTTGTTAGCAGCAGAATCAGTTGTTCCCAATGGTCACCCCTGATGCCACGGCGAGGACCCTGCGGCTGGTTTCTGTCACTTGGTAAAAGCCTGCTTGTCTGCTCCGCTTCGATGAAAGGTGTCCTATTGCCGTTCTCGGTTGGGTGTCAATCCTACTCGACGATATGCATTGATAGAGGTTTTGTCGTTGCTCGGCCTTGCCCTTATTCGAGCTTGTCGGCACAGACTGAAGGCAATAACGCAAAGATCGATTTTGAGCGTCGTTAAGCACAATCGGTATCAAAGGGAGATTACGCGGGATGGGCACGCACCAAGGGCCGCTTACTGGGTTAAAAGTGATCGAATTTTCTGGCATCGGACCAGGGCCTCACGTTGCGATGTTGCTCGCCGATCTTGGCGCACAAGTTGTTCGAATAGATCGCCCTGGCGGGAAGGTGGGCAATCCCGTGGTAGAGCGCGCTCGCCACCGTCTACAACTTGATCTGAAAAGCGAAGATGGCCGCGAGACCTGCCGCGCGGCCTGCGCCAAAGCCGATGTAGTGATCGAAGGCTTACGACCCGGCGTGATGGAGCGTTTGGGGCTGGGGCCGGATGCATTGCTGCGGGACAATCCGCGATTGGTTTATGCCCGGATGACAGGATGGGGGCAAGACGGCCCGCTTGCCCATGCTGCGGGGCATGACATCAATTATATTGCGATCACTGGCGCGCTCGATGCAATGGGCCGCGCCGGCGACACCGCCACGCCGCCGCAAAATCTGGTTGGCGATTTTGGCGGGGGATCGATGTATTGCGCGTTTGGCATTATGGCCGCGTTGTTCGAGCGCGAACGCTCGGGCAAGGGGCAGGTGGTCGATGCTGCAATTGTTGATGGCGCGACCAGTTTGATGAGCTTTTTCTTCGGCGCGCGGCACAATCCCTTCCTCACCACGGATCGGGGCAAAGGGATGCTGGGCGGGGCGGCGCATTTCTATCGCTGTTTTGAATGCGCTGATGGCAAAGAGGTCTCGATCGGGGCGATCGAACCGCAATTCTATGCCGAATTGCTGGCCAAAGCGGGCGCGCCTGAAGATTTGGCGCAAGGGCAGATGAACCCGGCTGAGTGGAGCGCCAACACCGAGACCTTGGCGGCGTTGTTCAAAACCAAGACGCGCGACGAATGGACGGCATTGCTCGAAGGGTCCGATGCCTGTTTTGGCCCGGTCCTCAGCCTCGAGGAAGCGCGCGAACACCCCCATATGAAAGCGCGCGGCGCCTATGTCGAACATGATGGCATCTGGCACACCGCCCCTGCACCGCGCTTTGACCGCACGCCCGGTTCGGTCCGGTCAAGCGATGACAATGGCGCGGCGGTGATCCAATCCTGGCTGGCGGAGGGGTAAGGCGATGGCTGGCAAGTTTTTTGACCAATGGCAGGTGGGCGAGCGGATCACACATGATATCCGCCGCACGGTGACCGAGACCGACAATTTGTTGTTCTCGACCATGACTCACAATCCCCAGCCTCTGCATCTCGATATCGAGGCCGCAAAGCAGAGCGGGTTTGGCCAGATTCTGGTCAATTCAACTTTCACTTTCAGCCTGTTGGTCGGTTTGTCAGTGGGGGATACGACATTGGGCACATTGGTCGCCAATTTGGGGTTTAACAATGTCGTCACGCCCAAGCCGGTGTTTATCGGCGACACTTTGCGGGCCGAGACCGAGGTGAAGGAATTGCGCGAAAGCGCCTCGCGCCCCGAAGCCGGAATTGTCACCTTCACGCATGAATTGTTCAACCAGCGCGACGAAGTGGTGTGCCGGTGTGAGCGCTCGGCCCTGCTCAACCGTTCGGCATAGGCGGCGGATGTGGGGGCCAACGCGCGGCGTTGTGGCCGCTTGACGCACAGGGCCATCGCTGCGCAAATGGTTTGGGGCAAGGAGAGGGAGAGATAATCTTGCAGCGACATCGGAGCGGGATGGCGGCGGTCTGTTTGGGCGCGCTGGCCTTGGCCGCGTGCAGCGACGAGCCGGCGATCGAACCATCGCAGCGCGGGACAGGCGAGGGCGCGATTGCGCTGGCTGAATTTCCCGATCGTCCCTATTGGGGTGACACCCATTTGCACACCGACAATTCGATCGATGCATTTGGCTTCGGCGTGCGCTTGGGGCCGGAGGCGGCCTTGCGCTTTGCCCGCGGCGAAACGGTCACCGCCACCACTGGCAGCGATGCGCAATTGGCCCGTCCGCTCGATTTTCTGGTCATTTCCGACCACTCTGACGGGCTGGGCGCGACCCGGCGCCTGTTTGATGCGCCGCGGTGGTATGTCAAATGGGTGATGGGCGATGAGACCGTGCTGCGCTGGTACGATATGATGCATGAAAGCCCCGAGCAATCGCAGCGCGCAGTGGGCGAATTGATCACCCGCGCGGCGACAGGGCTCGTGCCCGAAGCGCTGGCCGATCCCGATGAACAGCGCAAGGCCAGCGAGGAAATCTGGGCGGCGCATATCGACATGCTCGACCGCTATAACGAGCCGGGCACTTTCACCGCATTGGCGGGTTATGAATGGACCGCCATGCCCGATGGCAACAATCTCCACCGGGTGGTGATGTTTCGCGATGGGCGCGAGCGCACCGGTCAGATCCTGCCCTATCCCGGGCTCAACACCACGGTCGAGGGGCTGTGGGACCATATGGCCAATTATATGGAGACGACCGGCGGGCAGGTGCTGGCCATTCCGCACAATTCCAATCTGTCGAACGGGTTGATGTTCGAGACGACTTTGGCGGACGGTTCGGCGATGACGGTCGAATATGCCGAACGGCGTGCGCGCATGGAACCGGTGGTCGAAGTCACCCAGATCAAGGGCGACAGCGAAACCCACCCGCTGATTTCGCCCAATGACGAAATGGCCGGGTTCGGCGTGGCGGGTTGGGAATTGGGCAATCTGCCGCTCAATGCCAGAAGTGAACCTGAAATGTTGCCCGGATCCTATGCCCGCTCGGCGCTGCTGCGCGGGCTCAGCCTCGAGGCGCAGTTGGGGGTCAATCCATACGCCTTTGGGATGATCGGATCGACTGATAGCCACACCGCGCTTGCGACCGGGGATGAAGACAATTTCTATGGCAAGCATACGGGTAATGAACCCGCCGTAACCCAGCGCGCAGTCGATTCTCAAAGCCTGGGCACCAGAGTGGGGCGGTTTGGCTGGAATTACCTGGCTGGCGGCTATGCGGCGGCGTGGGCGCGCGGCAATACGCGGGCCGAAATCTTCGATGCCTTTGCCCGGCGCGAAGTCTATGCCACCACCGGTCCGCGCATGACGGTGCGGGTGTTTGGCGGGTTCGACTTTGACGCAGGCGACTGGGACGGTGACTGGGTCCGCGCAGGCTATCAGCGCGGCGTGCCAATGGGCGGGGAATTGACCGATCAGGGCACAGCGCCGCGCTTCATGATCAGCGCGCTCAAAGACCCCGACGGGGCCAATTTGGACCGGGTGCAAGTGGTCAAAGGCTGGATCGATGCCTCGGGCCAGACCGCAGAGCGGGTCTATGACGTGGTGTGGAGCGATGCGGAGAGCCGCGTGATGCGCGGCGGACGCATTCCTGCAGTTGGGGACACGGTCAACCGCGAGGATGCCAGCTACACCAACACGATCGGCGCTGCGCAGTTGCAAACGACATGGACCGATCCGGATTATGTCGCGGGCGAAAACGCGTTTTATTATGTCCGTGTGCTTGAAATTCCGACCCCGCGCTGGACGCTGTTTGATGCGGTGCGATTTGGGATCGAATTGTCGAGCGAGGCGCGCGATGATGCGGTCGCACAGGAACGCGCTTACACCTCCCCGATCTGGCTCAAGACCACGCAATGACCCTGCCCGGCTGGACGCGCGAGCCGCTGATCCATTTTCTTGCCCTTGGGGCATTGGTCTATCTTGCGCTCACTTGGGGCGGGACGCCGGTCGATCCATCTTCACGCGTCATCGCGGTCGGCCCCGAGCAGCAGGCGCAAATCGCGCTGTCCTTTGAGCGGACGATGGGGCGTGCGCCCACCGATGCCGAACTCGATGCCGGGATCGAAAAATATGTCCGCGACGAAGTGCTCTACCGCGAGGCTTTGCGCCTTGGGCTTGAGGATGGCGATGCGGTGGTGCGGCAAAGATTGATTTCCAAAATGGATATGTCGGCCGGGCTCGGCGCACAGGCTGGCGAACCGGGCGACGCGGT
>JABSPI010000285.1 GCA_013214365.1 Erythrobacter sp. | reverse complement strand
TCACGCTGGCTAAGGGTGCGTTTCGTGCTTGGGCGGCCAAATGGGGGTTATCGGGGCAAAAGTCAAAGCAATTCGCCCATCCCCCCGCAATGCCCCGACGTCAAACAGCGCGCCTAACCGCGCGTCCAACCCGCCCACAAAACCAAGCGCAGCAGGTGGCCGGGGCATGTAGGCGGAGCAGGCGCAAATACAGTTTCCGACCACCCAAATTTGATCGTCACAAGGTAGATATTGATCGCGCCGCGGGACCACAGGGCCGCAATCAGCACCCCTAGCCCAACCCCGCCGCCTCCATCAGCGCCTTGGTGCTCGGGTCGAAATCGCCCTCCCCGCTTTCCACCTCTTTCGCCATTTTCTTGCCCAATTCGACGCCGAATTGATCAAACGGGTTGATCCCCATCAACACCGCATTGGCAAACACACGGTGTTCATGGAAAGCGATGAGCGCGCCCAAAGTGGCCGCATCGAGATCATCGACAAGGATCGTCGCAGACGGGCGATCGCCGGCAAATCCGCGCGCCGGGTCTTTGCCATCCGCGCTCATATTGCCGCCCGACATCAATGCCGCCCCTTGGGCAAAACAATTGGCCAGCAAAGCTTTGTGATGCGCCGGGTCAAGCTCGTCTCCGGGCGCAATGCTGGCGATGAAATCGACCGGGATCAGATGTGTCCCTTGGTGGAGGAGTTGGAACACCGCGTGCTGGGCATCGGTGCCCACCCCGCCCCATGTGATCGAGGCGGTGGCCCCGTCCACTGGCGCGCCTTGGGCGGTGACGCTCTTGCCATTGCTCTCCATCTCCAATTGCTGGAGATAATCGGGCAACAAAGCGAGGCGTTCGTCATAGGCGAACACTGCGCGCGTCTGGCAACCGCGAATGCGCGCATAATACAAATCGCCAAACGCGGCCAAAAGCGGCCCGTTGGCGCGGCCCTCGGCTTCGCGGAAATGGATATCCATCGCCTGCGCGCCCAGCAAGAAGGCCTGAAACTCTTCCATCCCCACCGCCATTGCGACCGGGAAACCGATGCTCGACCACAGCGAATAGCGCCCGCCCACGCTTTCGGGAAATGGCAGAATGCGGGTTTCATCGACGCCCCATTCGACCGCTTTTTCAGGATTGGCGGTCAAGGCGACCACCCGCCCGCTGGGATCATCCACCTTGTTGTCGGCCAACCATTTGAGCGCGCTCATCGCATTGGTCATGGTTTCGGTGGTGGTGAAGGTTTTGGACGCCACCGCAATCAAAGTGGTCTGCGGATCGCACGCGGCAAACGCCTGTTCCAGCGCCAGCCCGTCAATGTTGGAGACCACATGAACATCAACCAGTTTCAGATCGCGCGTCAACGCATCCACGGCCAGATCCGGACCCAGCGCCGACCCGCCAATCCCGATATGGATGAGGTGGTTGATTTCGCCCAATGCGCCTTGATGGATGGCATCGACAAGCATCCCCATCCGCGCCAGCAGCGCCTCGGCCTCTTCGACATCGGCCTCGCTTCCGCTGCCGCGCAGCGCGCCATGCGTTGCCGGGCGCCCTTCGGTGGGATTGACGATCCCGCCATCGAAAAGAGCCGCGCGCGCCGCGCCAAACCCGCTTGCATCTGCGAGCGTTTCAAAAATGCCCAATAGCGCATCATCGAGATGGGTTTTCGACCAGTCGAGACGCATCCCCACCGGCCCCATCTCGCCCAGATCAAATTCCAACCGCTGGCTCAGCTTGGCCGCGCGATCGGGGTCGGCGCCGAACAATTGGGCAAGGGTGAACCGGGCATGGCTGTTAAGGTCATTCCATGCAGATTTTATCTTGGCATTGTCGCTCATTTGGCAAACTCTCTTTGCGCGGGGGAACTTGCCGAGTAAGGGGAGCGGTGATGGATGTTAAGACCCAATCTGAAGCCAGCGACAAGAACGCTATGGAAACCCCCGAAAAACAGGAGGAGGGAGAGACCCTAGGCAGCTTTATGCGCTTTGTCGCGATGCTGTTATTGGGCGTGCTGATATTCCGCAGCTTTATCTTCTCGCCCTTCTCGATCCCCTCGGAGAGCATGTTGCCGCGCCTGATGAACGGCGATTATCTGCTCGCGGCCAAGTGGAGCTATGGATTTTCGCAATATTCGCTCCCGTTTAGCGCGCCGATCATTCCGGGCCGTGTGCTCGCCGATCAGCCCGAGCGCGGCGATGTGGTGATCTTCAAACATCCGATCGACAAAACCGACTACATCAAACGCGTCATTGGCCTGCCCGGCGATTCGGTCGCGATGGTCAACGGCCAGATCATGCTCAACGGCGAATTGATCGCGCGCGAGCCGATGGATGATTTTGAAATCGCAATGACGCCCAACACCGGATGCACATGGGGCGGCAGGCAAGTCGAAGGTGCCGATGGCGAGACGATCTGTCGTTACACCCGCTTTCGCGAAACCCTGCCCGGCGGGCGGCAATATGAAGTGCTCGATTTCGGCACCACCCCATCCGACAGCATGGCCCCCAAAATCATCCCCGAAGGGCATATGTTCGTGCTGGGCGATAATCGCGACAATTCGCGCGACAGCCGGTTCGACGCGCGCAGCGGCGATGCGGTCGGAATTGTCCCGCAAGAGCTGTTGGTGGGCGAGGCGACCATCATCATGTGGTCCACCGATGGCAGCGCGGAATGGATCAAGCCATGGACCTGGTTCACCGCCGCGCGTTGGAACCGGATCGGCACGATTTTATGAGCGCCCTTCCCCCCGAAACACGCGACTGGCTGATCGCAACCGGTTTCACGGTCAAGGACGAGCAGGTCTGGCTCGAGGCGCTCACCCATGGCAGTTTGAAATACAACGCCGCCAGCGCATCAAACCACGACAATGTGCGCGATTATCAACGGCTCGAATTTCTGGGCGACAGAGTGCTGGGCCTGGCGGTTGCGGGCTGGCTTTACCGCGGCAGCGGGGTTGATGAAGGCAAGCTCTCGCAGCGGCTCAACGCTTTGGTCAGCGGGGCAACCTGCGCGCGTTTGGGGCGGCGTATTGGCCTGTCGGATCACATCCGTCTGGGCAAGCAGGCGCGCGAGGATGGCGGCGCGGACAGCGACAATATCCTTGGCGATGTGGTCGAATCGCTGATCGGGGCGAGCTTTATCGAAAACGGGTTTGACCAAACCCGCGCGGTGATCCTCGAATTGTGGGAGGATGAGCTGTCGGGCGATGTCGGCAGAGCCAAACATCCCAAAAGCGCGCTGCAGGAATGGGCCGCGGGCAATCGCCGGGCGATGCCGCGCTATGAAGTGGTGGACCGCTCTGGCCCTGATCATGCCGCCCAATTCACCGTCCGGGTCAGCATCCACAATGTCGGCGATGCCCAAGCGGTCGCAAGCAGCAAAAGCGAAGCCGAAAAGCTCGCCGCCAAAGCCTTTCTGGAGACTTATGGGTGACGCCGGTGCGCAATAGAACCGATCGCAGCCGGCACGCATCGCCAGTCCGGCTGCATACCCGCACCCGCACCCGCACCCGTTTGATGGCTCAGGGCGACAATAAATGTGAGGAGGTCATGCAATGACCCAACAAAAATGCGGCGTGGTTGCCGTAATCGGCGCCCCCAATGCGGGCAAATCAACCTTGGTCAACCAATTGGTGGGGCAAAAGGTCGCCATCACCAGCGCCAAGGCGCAAACCACCAGAGCGCGCATGCTCGGCATTGCCTTGCATCCCGATAAGGCTCCCGACACCCAGATGATCCTGGTCGATACGCCGGGCATTTTTGCCCCGCGGCGGCGGCTCGACCGGGCGATGGTCTCGGCCGCTTGGGAAGGAGCCGAAAGCGCCGATGCGGTTTTGTTGATTGTCGACCCGATCAAACAACGCCGGCACGAACTCGAACCGCTGATCGAGGCGCTCGAGACGCGGCCCGAACGCAAAATTCTGGTCCTCAACAAAGTCGACAAGGCCAAGAAAGAGCCCTTGCTGGAATTGGCTCAGGAATTGAGCCAGCGGGTCGGCTTTGACGAGGTGTTTTTTGTCTCCGCATTGACCGGCGATGGTGTGGCCGAAATGAAAGCCGCGCTCGCATCGCAAATGCCGCAAGGGGTCTGGATGTATCCCGAAGATCAGGTCTCAGACGCCTCTGAACGGTTGCTGGCAGCGGAAATCACCCGCGAACAATTGTACAAACAGCTGCATGAAGAGCTGCCCTATGACAGCGCGGTGCGCCCCGAACAATACAAGACCCGCCCCGATGGCAGTCTGGAAATTCACCAGCAAATCGTCGTCGCACGCGAGACCCAGCGCGCCATCGTATTGGGCAAAGGCGGCAGCCGGATCAAGGAAATCGGCGCCGCAGCGCGCAAGGAATTGGCCGATATTCTGGGCGT
>JABSPI010000284.1 GCA_013214365.1 Erythrobacter sp. | reverse complement strand
CATAGGGCCCGTAAACCCCAACCGAAATCATCGCCAGCCACACCACCGCAGCCGATCCGAAAATAGGCAACCACCGCTCTCGCAGTTCGCCCACCTCAACCCCGATTTGACCGGCGCGAACCTGCCATGCCACTTCACTGGCTCCGACCAGCAACGCATAATCCAACAGGCCGAGCAGCAGCACGGCATGCGGTATGTAATGCTTGAACAATCGGATCATTGCAGCGCAGCCCTAATTCCCCGAGGGTGGGTCGAGACAAGAGGTCTCTGCTGGCGCTTTAACTGCGATAGCTTAAGTGTCGGTAAACTTTACACACCCCCGCAGACCCGCAGTTTTGCGTCTTTTTGGCGGTTAACACCGCGCTAATCGTGCCGCGAATTAGCGCGTCTGCGAGGCGGCAAGGCGCGGCGTGCCCGGCGTCAGGCAATCGGCCCGGCCACAGCGCGGACAGCCCACACCCAGCGGCACAGCATCGAGCGGGTCGAGCGAAATGCCCTGCGCCTGCGTCAATTCCCCGGCAAACCGCGCCTCCAGCCCCAACACGATCGCCCGGCGCGCAGAACAGGCCGCGCCATCGACCTCAATCGTGCGCGCAATTGTAAACCAATGGCGCGGCACCGCCTCACCCTCGCCAAAAGTCACCGCCTGGGTCAGCATTGAGCCGCGCCGCTCAAACG
Source organism: Erythrobacter sp. (assembly GCA_013214365.1). Taxonomy (GTDB): domain Bacteria; phylum Pseudomonadota; class Alphaproteobacteria; order Sphingomonadales; family Sphingomonadaceae; genus Erythrobacter. Next base: position 3,812 of record JABSPI010000284.1, on the reverse strand, counting down.
CGGCATATGGCGCCCAAGCCGGCCATCGTGCCCCGTCGAGCGGATAGGCCGCCCCGCTTGCCCCGGCGGTGAAGTGCACCATCCGCCCGGTGCGCCCGAATTGCGCGTTGAAAAATGGCAAGCCGCGCTCGCCCACGCGTTGCAATGTCGTGAGCCGCTGGGCGAGTTGATCGAAGCTGACTGCAAAGCGGCGACCCAAAATCGCCAGATCATAGCCGCTTTGTTCGCACGCACGCAGGAACCGGCGATAGGGCATGAGCAAAGCATAGGCGACATAATCGGTCACATGCTCGCGCAGCCGCTCGCGCGCCTCCGGTGAGGTCAGATTGGCCCCAGCAACAATGGTTTCGATCGCGTCGCGCTGTTCGATACTGGCGATTTGCCGGGCGATCTGGAACCGCCGCGCGGCCCCGCCCAACATTTCCGACACTTGCAATTGCCGGGCATGCAGATCGAGCCGGTGCACCATGCCCGGAACAACTTCGGCGGGTAAGACGCGCACTGTAAGCCGGTGTTTTTCGCGCAAACGTTCGATCAGAGCCGCACTGATATCGCCGCGCGACAAGCGCAATTCATCCGCCAGATCTTCGGCCGCGTGGTCAAGGTCGGCAAAATGGTTCTGCCATCTTTCCACCGCACGGCGTGCCTCGTCCACAGGGTCTTCGCCGCGATCTTCTTCGGGGTGAGACTTGTCATAGAGCCGAGCAAAGGCGGCCGCAGCCTGAGGTGCGGCGGCGAGGAATTCCTGCACCTCTTCGCGATCAATGCCCAAATCGGTGAACCGTTTATCCGCCATGCGCCGCGCGAGCCCATCCACCCCGCCGATCGCTTCATCCTCGCGCAATTCGCGCGGGTCGAAATCGAACCGTTCAATCACCTGCACAAGAACCCGCGCCGAGAGCGGACGCTGGTTGCGCTCGATCAGGTTGAGGTAGCTGGGCGAGATACCGAGCGAGGCGGCCATCGCGGCTTGGGTGAGCCCTTCACGCTTGCGCAAACGCCGCAAGGAGGGGCCAGCAAGGAGGGAGTCATCTGCCATGGTGCTCTTGTAAATAAATTTACATCATTACACAAGATGGGGACGAAAACCGGTCATATAGACAAGAAAGTTTGTAATCTTTTCTTTTAGTGTGCAGTGCAGCATGGCACAGCATTCCTATCAGTCCTCCCCCTTTTAGGAGCCCTCTTATGACCTATCAAAACACCATCGCCCAAATGCAAGGCATCATCGAAGCCAACGGCCCAAGCTGGGGCGCAATCGATGCCGAAGCCACCGCACGCATGGCGATCCAGAACCGCTTCCCCACCGGGCTCGACATTGCCAAATACACCGCCAAGATCATGCGCGCCGACATGGACGCCTATGACGCGGACCCCGCCAACTACACCCAATCGCTGGGCTGCTGGCACGGTTTCATCGCGCAACAAAAAATGATCTCGATCAAGAAGCATTTTGGCTCAACCAAACAACGCTACCTCTACCTCTCGGGCTGGATGGTTGCCGCATTGCGCAGCGAGTTTGGCCCCCTTCCCGATCAATCCATGCACGAAAAAACCTCGGTGCCTGCGCTGATCGAAGAGCTCTACACCTTCCTCAAGCAAGCCGATGCGCGCGAACTGGGCATGATGTTCCGCGATCTGGATGCGGCCCGCGAAGCCGGTGACGAGGTCAAGGCCCAGGACATCCAGAACCAGATCGACAATTACGAAACCCACGTCGTGCCGATCATTGCTGATATCGATGCAGGCTTCGGCAATGCCGAGGCAACCTATCTGCTGGCTAAGAAAATGATCGAAGCGGGCGCCTGCGCGCTGCAGATCGAGAACCAGGTCTCCGATGAAAAGCAGTGTGGCCACCAGGACGGTAAGGTCACCGTCCCGCATGAAGATTTCCTTCAGAAAATCCGTGCCTGCCGCCACGCCTTCCTCGAAATGGGCGTTGAAGACGGCGTGATCGTTGCCCGCACCGATTCGCTGGGCGCTGGCCTGACCAAACAGATCGCGTTCTCCAAAGAGCCCGGCGATCTGGGCGACCAATACAACGCCTTCCTCGATTGCGACGAAGTCGATCCGGCCAACATCACCAATGGTCAGGTTTTCATCAGCCGCGATGGCAAGCTGATGGCCCCCAAGCGCCTGCCTTCAAACCTGTATCAGTTCCGTTCTGGTACCGGTGAGGACCGTTGTGTCCTCGATTGCATCACCTCGCTTCAGAACGGTGCCGACCTGTTGTGGATCGAAACCGAGAAGCCCCACGTTGAGCAAATCGCCGGCATGGTGGACCGTGTGCGCGAAGTCATCCCGAATGCGAAGCTGGTTTACAACAACTCGCCTTCGTTCAACTGGACGCTGAACTTCCGCCAGCAAGTGTTTGATGCATGGGAAGAAGCCGGGAAGGACGTCTCGGCCTATGACCGCGCCAAGCTGATGAGTGTCGATTATGACGCGACCGAATTGGCGGCAGAGGCTGACGAGAAAATCCGCACCTTCCAAGCCGATGGCTCGAAGCGCGCGGGCATTTTCCACCACCTCATCACGCTGCCGACCTATCACACCGCGGCATTGTCGACCGACAATCTTGCCAAGGAATATTTCGGTGAGCAGGCAATGCTCGGCTACGTCAAGAACGTGCAGCGCGAGGAGATCCGTCAGGGTATCGCCTGTGTGAAGCACCAAAACATGGCCGGCAGCGACATTGGCGATGACCACAAGGAATATTTCGCCGGTGAAGCGGCCCTGAAAGCGGGCGGCAAGGACAACACGATGAACCAATTCGCCGCCGCGTAAACGCGTCGGTTGGGAACCAATTCGCCGCCGCGTAAACGCGTCGGTTGGGAACCAATTCGCCGCCGCATAAATGCGTCGTTTGGGAACCAATTCGCCGCCGCGTAACGAGTTGGAGAGGGAACCCGCAAGATCGGTGAAATACTGGCCTTGCGGGAACCGTCTAAGCCCGTCATTACTTTAACTCATCAGCCAGTCCGATTGTGGACCACCGGAGAGAGATTAGATGAGCGACACTGACACACCGAGCAAAGAACCCTCGCGCGCCAGGGCGCTGCTTTCGACCGCGGACATGAAATTGCTCCGCCGCGCTCTGGAAAGCCACGCCCGCGGCACCGAAGACCGTGAGGAGCTCGCCAAGATCAACGCCCTGCACCACCGGCTCGGCACCTACGTGCCGGATCCGCAGTAAGCGCTCACTCAGCGCTTAGGGCTTAGGGCTTACCAAACACCCGATTCTCCTGGGGAGGAGAACACGGCCGCTAGACGGGGCTTAGGCTCCGTTTGGCGGCCGTAACTTTTTGGGTTGGGCGTCGTGGAGCTGTCACCAACATTCACGTGTCAGGTTCTCAACCGCTCGATACAAAGAGCGCGAATACGCTTTGGACTTGTCCCGGGAATACTAGCGCAATCCCATCATGAACTATGACCGGGTCATCCTCGAATTCTTCGACCCAAGGCAGCGAAAAATCCTCCAAAGTAGCAATGAAATGCTCATTCGCCCGATCAGACAGGCTTTCGATCAACTCGCCGCACCCTTCGACTACGAAGAGAACCTTCCGGCCACCGTGAACCCAATTGTCTGGCGTGATGTCTTCGAGAGATGCGGCATTGGAACGTAGACGGTTCTGTTGATTCACCTTGCAGCAGATTTCGTCCGTGATTTGGGCCACGGAGTCGAAGCCTCTGCAATCAATCAATTCCACGTCGAAAACATTGTCGCGCTTCAAAGCCTTCCAATTGACTGTCGACGTATCGAGACAGAAGGCGCCGGTTCGAAATCTCAAGAGCTCGATGTAGTGCATTCT
>JABSPI010000283.1 GCA_013214365.1 Erythrobacter sp. | reverse complement strand
GATTTAACTGACTCTATAATTTCTATTATTCGTTCAAGGTTTTTCATCCTTCTTCAGTCCATTTTTTTGTTGCAGACCTGTAAACTTGCGATTCTCCAACACTTAGTCCATACCAAACCATATAAGTTGAGTCAGTCTGAATTTGATAAAACGCGGGACTATCCATTTTTTCAATCAATCCAAGCTCTGATACATCTTTTGGCAGTCGATTATTTTTCGTCTTAAATGTCTCAACCTTTTCAATTAGCATTTCAGCATATTCTTGTCGTTCATTATTGAATTCACAACTATAAAGTCCGAACAGCAGAACTAAGGTTAATATCTTGATTATTCGTTTCATTTTTCAGCTTGCACACAACGGTCTCGGCTATGGGTAGTTGCGTGGTTTAGCACTTAACTTTGCAAGTACACACCAAACTGAAAATCCGCGAGGATTTTCAGAAGTAGGCGAGAACGAGCAATTACTTATAGCCATTGTTGTGGTTAGTGTTTTTTATTTATTTACTCAATTTTAAAATTCTAAATGCTCCTTGAATTACCAAAACAAAAACGATTGTTCCGATAATTAAATCAGGTTTGTTGGAACTTAACCAATTTACCAAAAGTCCAGCAATTATTACTCCTAAATTGATAATCACGTCATTCGAAGTGAAAATCATACTTGCCTTCATATGAGCTTCTTCTTTACTTTTTGACTTTTGTAAAATGTAAAGACAAATTCCGTTTGCAATAAGTGCAAAAATTGAAACGATAATCATTGTTGAAAAATCGGGAAGTTTCTCGTCTCCGAAAAATCTCCTTAAAACTTCTACAAATCCAATAATGGCAAGTGTTATTTGAAAATATCCAGCAAGTTTGGCAATCCGTTTTTTTCTTGTTAGAGTTCCGCCAACCGCAAAAAGACTGATTCCATAAACGAAACTGTCGGCAAGCATGTCCAAACTATCTGCAACCAATCCCATTGATTTTGAGATTATTCCAGTTGTCATTTCGATTAGAAAAAACGCGAAATTTATTCCGAGGACAGTCCAGAGTAGTTTTTTCTGGTCTACGTACTCTTTAAAGTCTGTCCGTTCGGTTTGTTCGGTTGAGATTTTCATTCCGCCTAAATTCAGTTCGAGAACGGACTTTTCAATTTGGTCGATTTGTCCGCTGTGAAAAACAGTCAGTTTTCGGTTTGGAATATCAAAGTCCAAATTTGCAATACTTGAGATTCCGTCCAACTTCATTCGGATTAGATTTTCCTCGGAAGGACAATCCATTTTGGTAATCTCAAATATCGTTTTGTTCATTCACTTTCTCGGTTTTGGGACATTAACCACAACGGTCTTGTGTATGATTAGTGGCGTGTTTAAGTAACTAATTTAGCAAATAATAACCAGATAGAAAATCCGCGAGGATTTTCGTAAGTAAGCTCGAACTAGCCATTAATTATACACGTTGTTACCACACGTTTTTATTTTATTTCGATTTCAATTTCTTTCGACATTTTCGAATAATAAAACACCTGAATTTTATATTTTCCTTTTGGTAAAGTACTTTTTGGATTAGATTCAGTTTGTTTTAAAATTGGAATTTTCAATAAATCAACAGAATATTCTTTTGTTTCGTTCGGCTTGAGTTCAATTTCATATTCTTTTAAGTCGTCTGGTGAAAATAATTGAGAACTTAAAATATGACTTGAAATTTGGCTTGTTAATTCCACATTATTTAAATCCATTATTGATGCTCCAGTTCCAATTGGATGTTCCCAATAGTCTCTAATCATTATTTTTTCGTTCGAATTGGATTTGTTTTTCCAAATGAGTTTTATTTCAATTGGCTTTCCAGCATAATATTTCTTTTCTGCTTTAATGTTGAATTCAACCTTGTCAGATGTTGGATAGCCAGGGAATTGTATTTGCACGTTTAATTTAGCAAATGCGATTTTTACTCCGTTAACTTCCGTTCCGTTTTTCAGTTCCGTTTTATTTATTTCGTAATAAGGTTCCCATTTTTCTAAAATCAGTTCGTTTTCTTTTGTCCAGCCAACTATTTTATATCCATCTGGAATCAGTCCTTTTTCAAGGTCAGACTTGTTTTCGTTATTTTCTAAAACTGACCAAAAAACTCTTGAATATCCAAATCCGCCATTGTCAAATTGATATTCGTAATATTTGTGTTTCTTATTCGGTGAAATAGATTCGGAAATAAGAACAAAACTAGCATCTTTTAGAGAATGTTCACAATGAAACGCTTCCACAACTTTATCAAAATCCGAGTTGATTTTAATTCCGATTCCAACAATTCCAATTAGAACAATTCCGATTATTGTTAATATCCATTTTTTCATTCAGTTCACGGTTTGTCAAATGTGTGGTAACGCTCCATGTATGAAGCGTAGTGTTGATAAAAGTACTACATTTCGTTTAAACACAGAGCCGAGTTTTATAATTTGTTTTTAATTTTAACCAACAATAAATACCAATTTAAAGCTTGGCGGACTAGCCTTTAAGAACTTAGCTTATGGCTTACAATTGCCCGCTATGCTTTATACATATTGTTGTAAACTGTTTATTATTCAGCTAATAGTTCACAAACGTGTAAAAATCTTACCCTTAAAAACTGAAAAAAATAGAAAACACTGTCCTTAGCCAATTATTGTTTTCCGCAACGATTCCGTCTGAGCGGTTTATTCAGCTATTATCATCGATTCCGCAACAGTACTAAATTCCTGTTATCAGCAGGGTAGGGAAGTCATCCACTATAATTGTTTACAACGGTCTGGTGTATGGCTTGTTGCGGAAAATCAGTATGATTTTCCGATTAAGGAAACAAGATAGCAAATTGCAATGAATTCCGATTAGGAATTCAGCCGCAATGAGCTATACACGTTGTTGTACAACGTTTTTAAATTAATTGCAGTCACATTTTTCGAATCTTTGACAATATATTTTTTTGGGAATCGAATCCCATTCAGCACTATTTTCAACAGTAACTAAATATTGCTGACGTTCTTTTAATACTGAACTTTTAAATAATAAAAGTTCATAATTACTTTCGTTTTTTCTGTATGAACCTCCTTCTTCATGACAATTGTCAATAGAAAATTCATTTAGTATTGCAATCAGTAATGCTTCATCTTTTGTATCAATTTTGTCAAGAAAAATTTTTAGATTTTCGATATCACGTATTTCATGAACTTTGTTTTTTTCCGTTGCTAATATGTAAAAAGAATAAGTTGAGTGGTGTCCAGCAACAAAAAATCCTTCTCGTCTATAATTCAAATCAATTAAATTTCTATTCTCAAGATTCCCTTTTTCATTTAAGATTTCTACTTCCTTTTTAGACTCACCAAAATCCCTGCTTTCTATGAAAGCCCAATAGTCGTATTTCTTATGTGGATTAAGATTCTTACATATGTTTTCAAAAACATTAATTTCTTTATTATAATTAATTTTTCGAAACGCATCTTCCTTTTCAGTGCAATTTGTAAGAAAAACTATGATGGGAATAATTAGTAAGTTTTTGTAATTCATCAATGGTTTTCTGAAATGTTGTACAACGGTCTTGTATAACCGTCAGTTACCGTTCAAAATTACTAATTTTTAATGATGCATCGATGTTTTTAAGGTACAAGTGGATTCGAAGGTATTCGAATCCGCCGTAATTGCGGTTATACATTGTTGTATGCAGTTTTTTTTATTCTCCTAATATTTCTTGGTCATAATCATATTCCTTTTCGTTAGGAAAAAAACCATTCAAGTCAGGAAAAATTAACTGTAAATACTTGAATTCCGAATTCTCATAAAACTTAAACGAACTCAAAGTGTATTCAGTCAATTTATCATTTTCTACCTCAATAAAGTAAATAGGAAATCGATCAATTAAGTCAAATATTTTTTGATTCAAGGGAACTTTTTTGAATTTAAATCTTTCAACATAATTAACAATCAATTCAGCGGTTAGTCCATTAGGAAGTCCAGAGATGAATAGTTCTGGAATCTCGAAGCTTTTATAGATACCTGTTGAGTAACCAAAAGGTGTAAATCCAGTTTCCTCCAATACATAAGTCATATGATAACCGAGTTTTTTTATATTTTCATTAACCCTTTTAAAATATTTTTCCTTTTTCGCGTCGTTCATTCTTTCGGTTTTTGTAATTGCATACAACGGTTAAGCTATGGTTTGTTACGGAATGTCACGCAGTGTCATTCCGACGTAAACCGAAAGATAGCAAAAATGCAGGGAATTTCCGACGGGAAATTCCGCCGTAATGAATTATAGGTATTGTTAGCGACAGTGTTTTTTAATTACCGCTAACAAAAGCCGTTCAGCTATTCAGTCCGACGCAATGTAGCTGGCGAGCGACGCAGATCGCAACATCTAGGATTTGGCGGATGGAGAACAAGTCCGACGTCAAGTTTAGTTTTTAGAGTTTACGTTTTGCTGATAGTGCTTACTTAAAAATCAAAAAAAAAAATCGCTGCGCGAATAGAAACAAAACTAGGCGAGAAGTACATTGTCGCTAACG
>JABSPI010000282.1 GCA_013214365.1 Erythrobacter sp. | reverse complement strand
CCCAGATCATCGCCGCCGCGAATATGCGCAATGGCATAGGCAAAGCCGCGATCGACAAGGCTGAGCCGCGTGGTCGAGAAGCCCGGCGGCACGGCATAGCCATAAGCGCCATAGGCATAGAGATGCAGCGGCCCTGCCCCTTCAATCCCGGCTTCGGCGAGGATTTCGGCGCGGTCGCGGCGCATCACCACGCTGACCGGAACCATGGTCCCGTCGCGCGCCTGAATCTCGACCCGCTCGGTGACATATTGCGAGGCGTCATAGCCGCTGGGGATTTCCTGCTGTTTGAGCAATTCGAGCGAGGCGTCCGCGACGTTGTAATCATACACCGAATCGGGGGTGACCATGCTCTCATAAGAGAGCCGCAAAACGGTCTGGTCATATTCGGGATTGTTCGACAGGCCGGCGGTGTAACTCGCCTCTGGGAAAGCGATCGGCTGCGCCGCATTGGGGGCGGCATATTGGCGGATCTGGATCTGGTCGAGGCCGTTCAGCCGCCCTTCAGTGGTGAAAAACCCTTCGAACAGGTCGAAATCGGTGAGGTAGAAATCATCCGATCCGGCAATCACCGTCTCCCACGCACCCGGAGTGGCAAGGTCGGCCTTTGCGAGGCGGAAATTGATGTGGTCATCATTGGTCCACACCCACAGCTCGCCCTCGCGGATATCGACGCTGTATTCGACGCCCTTTTCGCGCGGCTTGATCAATGTCAGCTCGCCAGTGGGGTCATCGACAGAGACAAACCGCACTTCGCTGGTTTCATTGTCGCCTGCGGCAATGATCAGATAATCTTCCTGCGCCGACAGGCCCGCCCCGACGCCAAAGCTTTCATCCTCTTCGGCATAAAGCACCACATCATCTTCAACCGGCGTGCCGATCACGTGCAGCTTGGCCTCGAGCGTGCGCCAGTTTTCGGTCGAGGGACCATAGACCAGCGCGCTGTCATTCGCGACCCAGGTCAACCCGCTGCGCAGATTGGGAATCTCGTCGGCGAGATGCGCACCCGTATCCAGATCGAGGATCCGCGCAGTGTAGCGTTCGGCCCCGCTGGTGTCGGTCGAATAGGCAAGATATCGCCCGCTCTTGCTGACCGAGACCGCGCCAAGGCGGAAATATTCCTTACCTTCGGCCAGAGCGTTCTCATCAAGGATCAGCTGCGGCTCGGCCCCCTCGGCCGCGCCAACAGGGGTGCGGTAATGTTTGCGATATTGCGCGCCTTCTTCAAATTCCGACCAATAGAGGAAATTGCCGCTGCGCTGGGGAACGGTGCTGTCATCCTCTTTGATGCGCGCGCGCATCTCGGTGAACAATTCCTCGGTCAGCGCCTCTTGCGGCTGCATCGCCGCCTCGAACCAGGCATTTTCCGCTTTGACGTAATCGAGCACATCCTCATCATCGATCTGGGGATAGGATTTGTCATAGAGCCAGTCATACGGATCGGAGATGGTGATCCCGTGATGGGTGTAGGTGTGCTCGCGCTTTTCAGCGATCGGCGGAGAGGTGGGCACGCTGGTTGTTTCCTCATTTGTATCGGCAGAGACGCTGGTCGCGCAGAGCGCAGCAGCGGCAGCCGCCAGGGTGAGCTTGGCAAAACGGGTTTGGGTCACGGTGGTCCGATCCTTTACGCACAAGAGGGCGGGTGGAATGCCGCGATGAAGCGGCCTATGTTATACGTCTTAGAGATTCATTTGCGCGCGGCAAGAGCGGGCAAAGCCAAGCAGGAAAACCATACGATGTTGATGCAAACCCATGACGCCCGTTTGAAGGCCCTTCGCGAAGAATTGAAACGCCGCGAACTCGACGGTTTTGTCGTGCCGATTTGCGATGAACATATGAGCGAATATGTCGGCGAATATGCCCAGCGTCTGGGCTGGCTCACCGGATTTGGCGGATCGGCCGGCTTTGCCGCGGTCACGCTCACCCATGCGGCGATCTTTGTCGATGGCCGCTACACTGTGCAAGTGCGCGAGCAGGTCGATGAAAGCCTGTTTGAATATCGCAGCATTCCCGGCGACAGCCTGGGCGATTGGCTGAACGATGTGTGCGAGCCGGGGGCAAAAATTGCCTATGATGCATGGCTGCACACTTGGAATTGGGTCGCGGCGCTGGAAAAACAGGTCGAGCCTGCTGGAATTGCGATACTGCCTGCCAAAGGCAATCCGATCGATGCCGTTTGGTCCGATCAACCCACACCCTCCGCGGCGCAGGCCTTTGTTCATGGCGAAGATCTCGCCGGGCGCAGCTCGGCCGACAAGCGCGCCGAAATCGCCCAATGGCTCAACCAGAACGGGCTGGATGCGGTGGTCATTCCGGCACTCGATTCGATTGCATGGCTGCTCAATATTCGCGGCGCCGATGTGGCGCATACGCCGGTCGCGCTGTCCTATGTCATCGCGCACAGCGACGGGACCGCGCAATTGTTTATCGCCCCTGAAAAGGTGACGCCTGAACTGACCCAGCATCTGGGCAATGCGGTGCAGGTGCGCGGGCGCGATGAATTTGTCGCGGCGCTGGGCGAATATGCAGGCAAGATGGTCAGTGTTGACCCCGATTTCGGCGTGGTCGCCATTGCCCAGGCATTGCGCGCCGGGGGGGCGCAATTCACATTCCGTCAGGACCCCACCATTTTGGCCAAGGCGATCAAAAATCCCGCCGAAGTGCGCGGCCACCGCGATGCCCAAGCGCGCGATGGCGCGGCGGTGTCGCGGTTCCTGCGCTGGCTTGAAGAAACCGCGCCTTCGGGCGGGGTCGATGAATTGGGCGCGGCGGCCAAATTGCTCGAATTTCGGCAAGCCAATGGCGATTTGCGCGACACGTCGTTTGACACAATCTCCGCCGCCGCCGGGCATGCCGCCCTGCCGCATTACCGGGTTGATGAGGACAGCAATATCGCGATCCCGCCCGGCTCGATCTATCTGGTCGATTCCGGCGGCCAATATCCCGCCGGCACAACCGACATCACCCGCACAGTGTGGATCGACACTCCCGAAGGATCCGATCCCACGCCCGAGATGAAGGACCGCTTCACCCGTGTCCTCAAAGGCCATATCCAGATCGATCAGGCGGTCTTTCCGCAAGGCACAAATGGCGGCCAGATCGATGTTTTGGCGCGGCAATATTTGTGGGAAGCCGGCGTCGATTTCGCCCATGGCACCGGGCACGGCGTGGGCAGTTTCCTTGCCGTCCATGAAGGGCCACAGCGGATCGCCAAACCCACTGGCGGACAGGTGGGCACAGGCCAGGAATTGCATGCCGGCATGATCTTGTCGAATGAGCCGGGCTATTACAAACCGGGCGCCTTTGGCATCCGGATCGAAAATCTGGTTTTGACGGTAGAGCGCGACATTGCAGGTGCAGAGGGGCGCTATCTGGGGTTTGATTGCCTCACCTGGGTGCCGATTGATCGCCGCCTGATTGCCCCCGGCCTGTTGAGCGCAGACGAGGTGGAATGGCTCAATAGCTACCACGCGCAGGTGCGCGAGATCATCGCGCCGCAATTGGACGGCGATGATCTGGCCTGGCTCGAGCGCCACACAAAACCGCTTTAAGCGCCGTTTTAAAGGCGATTGCACAGAGGCGTTTGTTCACCTAATGTTCTAATCTTCCGAGTCGCAATGGGGCGGCTTGGCGTGAAGGATTTGAGCATGATCGGCTATGTAACTGTGGGCACCAACGACCTGCCGCGCGCGGCGCAATTCTATGATGCGATTGCGGCGCATTTCGGGGTTGGGCGGATGATGGAGTTTGACACATTCATCGCCTGGGGCACGATGGGCGGCGCGCCCGGTATCGCGGCGACCAAGCCGTTTGATGGCGCCGCAGCGAGCGTTGGCAATGGCACGATGGTGGCGCTCGAAGTGGACACGCCGGCCGCGGTGCAAGCGGTCTATGACACCGCTTTGGCCAAAGGCGGCAGCGACGAAGGCGCGCCTGGCGCACGCGGCGATGATGGCTTTTACGCCGGCTATTTCCGCGATCCCGATGGCAACAAGCTCAACGTGTTCTGCATGACCGAACCGGTCGCCTGACCCATTTCACCGGCCTTTTTTGCAAGGTCGGTTATCAGATCCGCCCCAAATGCCGGCTGTGGGTGCCATGCGCGCTCTGGCTCCAAATCATCGGCGCTCAGCCGCGCTCATCGACGCTCATCGACGCTCATCGGCGGTTTCTGGCCCCCGCCTTGCCCCTGTGTGAACGGCGGCGCGATCGTGATACAAACCGCGACAATGTCGCACGATCCCGGCATAATCCTGCGACAAGAGCCCGCTATAACGGGGATTGTGAGTTGCGGTGAGAGCGCCCGGTGACCGGTCCCTCCCCTATCTGTGTAGCTGTGCGATCAGGTTTCCCCTATTTCCTGATCCGCCATGCAACCCGGCCTTGGACGGTCTTCCGCAGCTCCGCCAAAACGAGAAAATACGACCCCCGCAATAAGGATACGATAATGCGTAAACTGACCCTTTCTCTTTCGGCTGCTGCGCTTGCGCTGGGCGGCTCTGGCATTGCCCT
>JABSPI010000029.1 GCA_013214365.1 Erythrobacter sp. | reverse complement strand
GCTGGTTTAACCGTTTTCATATCAGGGCATTTTCAACTTGCCGGGGACCATTTGCAACCGGGCATTGCCCTCCAGCGTGATGGTTCGCGTGTCGAGATCGGCGCGCATCGAATCGGCCGAGAATGTGCCCGCCGGCACCGCGCCCTCAACCCCGCCCTCGCCAATCATCGTTCGGGTTTCAAGGTCAAAGGCAACCCCGCTTGCAGTCATCGAATAGCCATCAGCGGTGCGCACTTTAAGGTCGCCATCAACCGCGACCACATCATCATTGAGATCATAAACACCGCCCTCGGCGAGCAATTGCGCCGGACCGTCCTGAAGCAGCAATTGCGCCATCAAATCGTGCATCCGCACCTTGCCCTCGGCGCTCGAACGCTGGACCGCTTCGCCCGCAGTGAGCGAGAAAGGGCGCCCTTGATTGTCGCGCCCGCGATACATGGCGTTGTCGACGCTGAGCCGTTCGTCGATCACTTCAACCTGTTTGCGATCGAGCAGAAAGCTGACCTCGCCGCGCGGCGATAAAGGGGTGATCACCATCAAAGCGGCAACCAAGCCCACCCCCATTGGCAGCGCCCGCGCCAGAAACCCGATCAAACGGTCATGACGGCCGCCGGGTGCAGCGAATTCCTGACGCTGGCTGCGCAGCGCCTTGGCTTCACTGGTTTCGATGCGGCGTTTGATGACCATGCAACACCCTAGGCGTAATATCCTTCATTGTGGCTGAATATGTCGCGCCCGTCCCAACCGGCAATGTCGAGCGCGGCGCGGGTGGGCAGAAAATCGAAACAGGCCTGCGCCATGTCCATGCGCCCCTCGCGTTCGAGCCGGATCACCAATTCATCGCGCAAACGGTGCAGATAGCGCACATCGGAGGCGGCATATTCGCGCTGCGCCTCGTTGAGGACCGGCCCGCCCCAATCCGANCTTTGCTGCTGTTTGGACATGCTCTCGCCNAGCAATTCATCAGTGAGGTTTTTGAGCCCGTGGCGGTCGGTATAGGTGCGCACCATTTTCGAGGCGATCTTGGTGCAGAATACGGGCGCGGCGACCACGCCGAGATAATATTGGATCGCGGCCAGATCGAANCGCGCAAAATGGTACAATTTCACCCGGCTCTCATCTGCTAGAATGGCCGAGAGATTGGGCGCTTCATAGGTGCTGCCCGGGGCAAAGCGAACCAGATGTTCATCGCCCGAACCATCGCTGATCTGGACCACGCACAAACGGTCGCGGTGGGTGATCAACCCCATGGTTTCGGTGTCAACGGCAAGCGCAGAGGTGCCGGTCAGGACACCATCGGGCAGATCTTCTTCGTGAAAATGGACTGTCATCGCGCGGACCATTACGCGACATGCCGCCCTAGGGGAAGGGGGTAGCGGGCGATCCGCCCCGCGCAGATGGCAAACGGGCTTAAAGGCGGGGAAACCGGCCCCGATACGGGTCGCATCGGGGCGCATCGGGGGTGTAACCTTGGGCGATTATGGCAGATGATCGCATTCCTGAAAGCTGGCGCGCCGCGCTTGAGCCCGTGCTGCAAACCGCACAGGCGCGCAGGCTGGGCGGGTGGCTGCGCGAAGAGGAGCGGGCGGGCAAGACCATCTACCCACCGCGCGGCCAGCGGCTTGCCGCGCTCGCGGCGACCCCGCTCGACACGGTGCGCGTGGTGATTTTGGGCCAGGACCCCTATCACGGGCCGGGCCAGGCGCATGGATTGAGCTTTTCGGTTCAGGACGGTGTGCGTATCCCGCCCTCTCTGCGCAATATCTTCAAGGAATTGGTCGCCGATCTGGCGCTCGACAGCCCGGCCAGCGGCAATCTTACGCCATGGGCCAAACAAGGCGTCTTGCTGCTCAACAACACGCTCAGCGTGGAGGAAGGCAAAGCCGGCAGCCATGCCGGGCGCGGCTGGGATGCGATCACCGATGCNTGCATNGCCGCCGTGGTCGAACGCGGGCAGCCCTGCGTGTTCATATTATGGGGCAGCCATGCCAAAAAGAAGGCCGGACGGATCAAGGGATTGGGCGCGGCCACGCATCATCTGGTGCTGACCTCGGTGCATCCCAGCCCGCTTTCNGCGCATTCGGGATTTTTCGGATCGCGCCCGTTCAGCCAGACCAATGCCTTTCTGGAGGCGCAAGGCTGCGATGTGATAGATTGGGCCCTCTAGATAGGGCGTTATAGACAGGCTTAGGCGCGCAAAAGAGGATAGGCGCGCAAACAAAACGAGCCGCGCGAAAAGGGGAGACCGGCGTGACACAAGATGAAGCGCGCAATGCGCTCGCCCGGCGCGCGGCGCAATTGGAGCAGGAACGCGCAATCAGCCGCGAGGCGCGCGCCCCTGTCACTTTGCAACAAGACAGTGTGGGGCGCTTGAGCCGGATGGACGCCATGCAGCAACAAGCCATGGCCCAGGCCCAAGACCGCCGCCGCCAGCAAGAAAGCGCCCGGATCGAAGCGGCGATGCGCCGGATTGATTTAGGCGAATGGGGATATTGCGTGACCTGCGGCGACGATATCGCTGCGGCCCGCCTGACCCATGATCCCAGCACCCCAACCTGTATCAAATGCGCCGCAAAAGGATGACGCCATGACCCAATCCGATGCCCCCAACGCCCCCTCAAATAGCCCCGTCCTGCTTGAAATTGCCGACGGCGTGGCGACAGTAACGCTCAACCGTCCGCACGCGATGAATGCGATCAACCGCGCGCTCAGACAGCGCCTTTATGAAGTTATCACCGCGGTCGACAGCGACCCGGATGTGCGCGCCGTGGTGTTAACCGGGGCAGGCGATCGCGCCTTCACCGCCGGGCTCGACCTCAAAGAATTGGGCAGCGAGGAAGGGGGTTTGGGGGCCGCCAATGACGCCGATCCGGCCAACAATCCGGTCAAAGCGATCGAGCTGTGCCGCAAGCCGGTGATCGGGGCGATCAACGGGGTGGCGATCACCGGCGGGTTTGAAGTGGCCTTGGCCTGCGATGTGTTGGTGGCGGCGCGCACGGCGCGCTTTGCCGACACCCATGCGCGGGTTGGGATCATGCCGGGTTGGGGGCTGTCGCAAAAACTGGCGCGGATGATCGGGATCTCGCGCGCCAAAGAGCTCGCCTTTACCGGCAATTTCCTCGACGCGCAGACCGCGTTTGATTGGGGGCTGGTCAATCACGTGGTGGAACCTGAACAATTGCCCGCGCTCGCCCACCGGCTGGCCACCGATATGGCGAGCATCGATCCCGCCTTTGTCAGCGCGTATAAACGCCTGATTGATGACGGCTTCGCGGTCACATTTGGCGATGGGATGGCGATCGAGGCGGAGCGGTCGCGCGCCGCCAATGGGCTCGTATCCCCGCAGGATGTCGAGGCCCGCCGCGCCGGCGTGCAACAGCGCGGTCGCGGCCAAAGCTAGGCCGCGATTACCCGCCGATCAGCCACTGTGCGCCCTTGGCAGGCGTGCATTGATCATGGCGCGTGATGCGAGGTTCCCCGCCATTATACCCCGAGGTCATCGGATTGGGGTCGTATACAAGCCGGGAAATCCTGCACGCGCGGCGCAGGTCGGTTTGCGAAAAATCGCAATCCAAATCGATCCGTTCGGGATAGGACGGACCGCTCCACTGCACCGCGCCCATCAGGGGATTGCCCTGTCCATTGCCCATGCCGCGGATCTGGATCGACTGCGCCCGATCGCCTTCGAAGCGCAATTCATAACGCGCACGCGATGCGATGCAGGTATCGCCGCGCGTCTCGCAAAAGCTTGAGCGCGCATTACTATTGCTGAAGGTTTCACGGCGGTAGGGCGGGCTGCCTGCTTCATCATATCGGATCAACAAATCACGAGGCTGCGGGCCCGAGGGGTCGATCTTGATCGCAACCTGCGGCACGACCGGTTTGCAATATTGCAAAGCGGCGGTGCGATGGGCCGCCCACACCAACCCGGCCAAACCCACCAGCACCAGTGCAAAAATCACCCCGCTTCGCCCCATCGGTTAGAACCCCGCGGTGAGCCGCGCGCCCAAAGTGATGCCGGTGCTGCGAAAGGCGACCGCGCTGTCGACCACTTGGACATTGGCAGTAAGGCCAAAGCCCTTGGCAAATTGGTAGGTGTAGAACGCCTCCACCCCTTGCTCATCCTCGATCGGCAGGCGGAACGCGATGTCGCGGACCAATTCATTGGTCAGCGAATATTGGAAATAGGCCAGCCCGAAACGGTCTTGTGTGCGGAAACCCGGATTGCCCGAAATCCCGAAATAGCCCGAATAATCGAGGAATGTCGGATCGCCATTGGAGGCCTGAAACCGCGCCAAAATCCCCCATCCCTTGCCCGGCGCATGCGGGTGCATTTTGAGGAATTGATAATAGGAGAGCTGCATCGCGATCTCGCCGCTCTCATCGCCAAATTCGGCGATTGGCGGGGGCGGCGGGGTCAATGCGACGGGCAGGATATCTTGCGCATATTGGTCGCGGGTCGAGCCCACAATCGCCAGATTGATGATGCCGGGCAAGCGATTGACGCTGGTGCGGCGCGCGGCCGCCGCCATAAATCCGACCCCGCTGCGAAAGGCGGTTTCAAATCCGGTGCGCTGATATTGGCTGTCGGGATCGAACACCCATGCGCGGTAGATCATCTTGCCCTTGGGCACTTGCAACATGGCGCCGGTCAAGGTGTTGGGCACGACCGCGGTCGGGGGCAAGGCAATGCCGAGATTTTGAAAGCCGTAATGCCCGTCGCTCGCCACGATCGGCAATTGGCCCGAAATGTCGAGGACATTGATCTTGCCCACTTCAAGGCTGGTGCCGTTGGCCCATTGGTAATGGAGGCTGGCCGAGAGGTCGAAATCG
This sequence comes from Erythrobacter sp., assembly GCA_013214365.1. Classification (GTDB taxonomy): domain Bacteria; phylum Pseudomonadota; class Alphaproteobacteria; order Sphingomonadales; family Sphingomonadaceae; genus Erythrobacter. The sequence goes on along the minus strand of JABSPI010000029.1, from coordinate 4,683 downwards.
CCCTTGCCCTCGGGCCGGAACAAAGCGGTGTTGGCCGGGATCAAGCCGACCTCGCCATTTGAGCTTTTGCCCCAAGTGTATTCAGGGCGCAGTTTGAGCGTGAGACCAGCCGGGCCGCCAATCGCGCTGCCGCGCACTTCCAAATAGCCATCAACCCGCCCCGAATAGCGCAGGACGCTGCGCGCATCGCCCGACACCGGTTCGTCGAGAAATTGCGATGCGACAATCCGCAAATCAACTGGCTTTGGCGCAGGAGATGAGGGCGGCGGTGCAGGAGCCGCATCTGGCGCGCTTTGCTGGGCGGTTTCGGCCACGCCGCGCTCTGCCCCTTGCGCCGCGAGCGAAAACACGACCGGAGAAAGGGGGGTGGGCGCAATGGCTTGGCGCGCGCCGTCTGGCGCATCAGCAACAGCGTTCACCGCGGCAGGTTGGAGGCCGGCCCTATCGACCGGAGGGGCGGATTGGGCCGATGCCGCATTGGCCGCCATCAAGGCCCCGACACTGATCCCGATCTGGGCGCCCAATTTGGCGCCGGTATTGGCCCGTAATGCGGTCGCCCAAGCGACCTTCGCGCCAGAAACCCGGCCCCATTTTCTATGCAAAACCCATCCCCTGCAACAGCGTCAGTGCAACATGCCTGCGCTTTTATAGGCTCAGGTGAATCACGTAGCGCCGCCCCGGTCAAGGCGCACAGCGCCAGCCTTGCAATTGTCCGGCAAAGCTGTGTCTTTAGCGTGGCAGTTGCGAGGCCCCCATCAGCGCCTCGTCCACCGCGCGCGCGCATTGCCGCCCTTCGCGGATTGCCCACACGACCAGGCTTTGCCCGCGCCGCATATCGCCGCATGCAAACACATTTTCGACGCTGGTCGCATAGCTTTGCGTGTCGGCCTCGACATTGCCGCGCGGGGTCAAGGCGACCCCGGCCTGATCGAGCAGGCCCGCTTTGGTCGGGCCGACAAAGCCCATGGCCAAGAGGATCAGATCGGCTTTGAGAGTGAACTCGCTGCCGACGATTTCGCGCATTTGGGGCCGGCCATTGTCATCTTTTACCCATTCCACCCGCGCGCATTCGAGCCCGGTCACCGTCTCGCCATCGCCAACCACGCGTTTGGTCAACACCGCCCAGTCACGATCCACCCCTTCTTCGTGGCTCGACGAGGTCCGCAATTTGAGCGGCCAATCGGGCCAGGTCATGGATTTTTCTTCCTTAACCGGCGGCTTGGGCATGATTTCAAGCTGGGTGACGCTGGCTGCGCCCTGGCGGTTGGAAGTGCCCACGCAATCCGAACCGGTGTCCCCGCCGCCGATCACCACGACATGTTTGCCCGTGGCGAGCAAACTGCCGCGCGGCGCGGCGCGCACTTCGTCATCGCCGGCATTGCGTTTGTTTTGTTGAGTGAGGAATTCCATCGCCAGCCGCACGCCCGACATTTCCGCCCCCGGAATGCCCAATTGCCGCGCATCTTCAGCGCCGCCCGACATCACCACCGCGTCAAAATTTTCGCGCAGGCTGTCAAACGAGATATCAACCCCCACCTCTTTGGAGGTTTTGAACGTGACCCCTTCGGCTTCCATCTGGACACAGCGGCGATTGATCAGCTGCTTTTCCATCTTGAAGTCGGGAATGCCATAGCGCAGCAGACCGCCCAAACGGTCGCTTTTTTCAAACAAAGTGACCGAATGGCCCGCGCGCGCCAATTGCTGGGCGCAGGCCATGCCCGCCGGGCCCGAGCCCACCACCGCGACCGATTTGCCGGTCTTTTGCGCAGGGATTTGCGGGGTGATCCACCCCTCTTGCCACCCGCGATCGACAATCGCGCATTCGATCGATTTGATCGTCACCGGCTGGTCAATAATATTGAGCGTGCAGCTCGCCTCGCACGGGGCGGGACAGATCCGGCCGGTGAATTCAGGGAAATTATTGGTCGAATGCAGCACGTCGAGCGCGTTGCGCCAATCTTGTTCATAGACCAGATGGTTCCAGTCCGGGATCATATTATTCACCGGACAGCCATTGTGACAATAGGGAATGCCGCAATCCATACAGCGCGAGGCCTGGCTCGCCAGCGTCTCGTCATCGGGCTGCACCACAAATTCGCGGTAATTGCCCAAACGCTCTTTGGGATCGAGATAATCGCGCTCGCGGCGATCGAGTTCGAGGAAGCCTGTGTCTTTACCCATGATCTGTGCCCTTATTCCGCCGCCACGCTGGCGGCGTCTTCGCGCTCCGCCTCAAGCGCTTCGAGCGCGCGCTTGTAATCGCGCGGCATAACCTTGATGAATTGGCCCAGCGCCTTGTCCCAATCAGCCAGCAGGTCGCAGGCGACCTGGCTGCCAGTGTGGAGCTGGTGGCGTTCGACCAGAATGCGCAGCCGCTCGGCATCGTGACGCAGCATGTCGCCCATGCCAAAATCGTGCACGCTTGTGCCGCGCTGTTTGGGGCGTCCGGTGCCCTCATCGCTGCTGGGTTCAGGCGAGATCGGGACCAGATCGACCTGCGCATGATTGACCAGATTGGCAAAATTGCCCTCCGGATCATGCACATAGGCGACCCCCCCGCTCATCCCTGCGGCAAAATTGCGGCCCGTCTGGCCCAGCACCACAACCACGCCGCCGGTCATATATTCGCAGGCATGGTCGCCCGCGCCCTCGACCACTGCGATCGCGCCTGAATTGCGCACCGCAAAGCGTTCGCCCGCGACCCCGCTGAAATAGGCCTCGCCCGCGATTGCGCCGTACAAGACGGTGTTGCCGACAATGATATTGTCGCCTGCAATGCGCGGCGCATTGGCGGGCGGGCGCACGATGATCCGGCCCCCGCTCAACCCCTTGCCGACATAATCATTGGCATCCCCGACAAGATCGAGCGTGACGCCATGCGCCAACCATGCGCCGAAACTTTGCCCCGCGACACCGGTGAGGTTCACCTGAATGCAATCGGCCGGCAGACCTTCATGGCCATGCGCAGCGGCGATCTCGCCTGACAACATCGCCCCGACCGTGCGGTTGACGTTGACGACTTTGGTGTCGATCTGGACCGGGGTTTTGGCGGTAATGGCCGGCTGGCTTTGCGCGATCAGCTCATTGTCGAGCGCCGCGCCCAGCCCGTGATCCTGATTTTGGGTGTGGCGCAAAGGTGTATCTTGCCCGATGTCGGGCGCGTGCAGCAGACGGTCGAGATTGATCCCGTTCGCTTTCCAATGGCGATGCATCCGGGTCATGTCGAGCCGGTCGACCCGGCCGACCATTTCATCGACCGTGCGAAAGCCCATTTCGGCCATGATTGCGCGCAATTCCTCGGCCACGAAGAACATGTAATTGACCACATGTTCAGGCGCCCCGGTGAAGCGCGAGCGCAGCACCGGATCCTGGGTCGCGACCCCGACCGGACAGGTGTTGAGATGGCATTTGCGCATCATAATGCACCCGGCCGCGATCAAGGGCGCGGTGGCAAAGCCGAATTCATCCGCCCCCAACAAAGCGCCGATCGCAACATCGCGCCCGGTGCGCAAACCGCCATCAACCTGCACCGCAATGCGCGAGCGCAAATCATTGAGCAGCAAGGTTTGCTGGGTTTCCGCCAGCCCGATTTCCCACGGGCTGCCCGCATGAGTGAGGCTGGTCAAAGGCGAGGCGCCCGTGCCCCCGTCATAGCCCGAAATCGTCAGGTGATCGGCCTTGGATTTGGACACGCCGGCGGCCACTGTGCCGACCCCCACTTCGGACACCAATTTGACCGAAATGCGCGCGGCGGGCTGGACGTTTTTGAGATCGTGGATCAATTGCGCCAGATCTTCGATCGAGTAGATATCGTGGTGCGGCGGGGGCGAGATCAGCCCCACGCCCGGTGTCGAATGGCGCACCGCGCCGATCCGTTTGTCGACCTTGTGACCGGGCAATTGCCCGCCTTCGCCCGGCTTTGCGCCTTGCGCCATCTTGATCTGGATATCGTCGGAATTAGCCAGATATTCGGTCGTCACCCCGAACCGGCCCGAGGCGACCTGTTTGATCCGGCTGCGCATCGAATCGCCATTGTCCATCGGGGTGAAACGGAACGGTTCCTCGCCCCCTTCGCCCGTATTTGAACGCCCGCCAATCCGGTTCATCGCAATCGCGAGAGTCGAATGCGCCTCATGGCTGATCGAGCCAAAGCTCATCGCGCCGGTGCTGAAGCGTTTGACGATTTCAGCCGCCGGCTCAACCTCGTCGAGCGACAGCGGCTGATCCGCCAGCTTGAACTCCATCAAGCCGCGAATGGTCAGCAAACGCTCGGACTGTTCGTTCACTGATTTGGCAAATTCGGTGTATTGTTCGGGCAGATTGCCGCGCACTGCATGCTGCAATTGGGCGACATTTTGCGGGGTCCAGGCGTGCTCTTCCCCGCGCAGGCGATATTGGTAAATTCCGCCGACATCGAGCATGCCTTTATAGAGCGGATTGTCACCATAAGCATGGGCGTGGCGGCGCAGGCTTTCCTCGGCAATTTCGTTCAGGCCGGCGCCCTCAATCGTGGTCGCGGTGCCGGTAAAATATTTCTCGATAAAGGCGCTCGACAAGCCGACCGCGTCGAAAATCTGCGCCCCGCAATAGGATTGGTAGGTCGAGATGCCCATTTTGGACATGACCTTGCGAATGCCTTTGCCGATCGCCTTGATGTAATTGCGCTCAACCTCGTCACTGGGC
>JABSPI010000281.1 GCA_013214365.1 Erythrobacter sp. | reverse complement strand
ACGTATGATCCCGGGCGGATGGCATGCAAACCTCTTCCGCTGGAACGATCTTGGCGGACCTTCTGTCCATGTCTGCGGTGAGCCTGTCTCGATCCAGTTATCAAGTGACGGTCCCAAATGGGGGCTGTAGCTCAATAACTAGATTGAAGGAGGAAGCCGCCACTCCACTTCGACCCCAAGAGCAGGGTTCTTTTGAATTGAATGGCTGCTCTTTTTAGAGTCTGCCTTCTCTATCAATCAGCTGGCCTAAAATGGTTGATCTGATCAGGATCTAGAACAGCTCATAGGTCACAGGTTATTTTCCCGGAATGATCACGGTGGGGCGATACTCATCCCCGCCAATGAAACTAAGGCACCATCGCAATGTTCGAGCTAAGCCCATGTCATCTTCAGTGCTCAATCTAACTCTACAGATCTTCCTGCTTTCGCCTTCAGCCAAATCCAGACGATAGAGATACGAAATTTTAGCCAAGCCTTCCGGGTCGCTAAGCGTCGTGACAGTCATTTCATTTTCCTGCCCAATTTTACGTTTTGCCACCGTTTTCGTTAGTTCGCTATCTTCCTCCGCAATCAAAAGCGCTAACATTTGTTCTGTGTGCTGCGCGGATTCGACGCTAAAAATGTCCGCTTCAAACTCACCTCGTTCTGGATGTGAGAAACTGAAGTCTGGCGATAGTGCCGCGATAAGAAGTAGAATTGTCTCGATCATGGCCTATTAGTTTAGCGTAACAAGAATGTGATGCAATAACCGGGAACCTCGGGGCAGGAAATGTCCGCTCCCACCCCCAATTTCCGCCATTTGGCCACGGCCTCAATTGGGCCGTGAGCCGACATTGAAGCACAAGTAGGTGCGAATAACTCAGTGGCCCCTCAAAGGGGTTTCACCCAAGCAACCTTTGCGCCATCGCGCGCACGTCCGCGCCCATATCATCACGCTCCAGCGCCAGCGCCAAGGTCGCCTCGACGAACCCCAGCTTGCTGCCGCAATCATAGCGATTGCCGTCAAAGGTCACCGCGTGGAACGGCTGATCGCCGATCATCTTGGCCATGGCATCGGTGAGCTGGATCTCGCCGCCCGCGCCCTTTTCCTGCGTTTCGAGAGTGCGCATAACTTCGGGCTGAAGGATATAGCGGCCTGAGACGATCTTGTTGGAGGGTGCTTCTGCAACTGGAGGCTTCTCAACGAGGCCAGTGACTTCAGTAAGCAAGCCCTTGGCTTCGCCCGGCGCGATCACGCCGTAGCTGGAGACCTCCTCCATCGGCACTTCGAGCACGCTGATCAGATTGCCGCCAACCTCTTCATAGGCATCGACCATCTGCTTCATGCAGCCTGCGCCATTTTTATGGCCGATCATCAGCTCATCAGGCAGGAAGATCGCAAACGGTTCATCCCCCACAATCGCGCGCGCGCACCAGATTGCGTGGCCCAATCCCATCGGCACTTGCTGGCGCACGGTGATGATATCGCCCGGGGTTGCGCGGGTGGGATCGAGCACGGTCATATCCTTGCCGCGCTCGCTCATCGTGCGTTCCAGCTCGTAAGCGACATCGAAATGTTCCACGATCGCGCTTTTCCCGCGGCCGGTGACAAAGATCATCTGCTCAATCCCGGCCTCGCGCGCTTCATCCACCGCATATTGGATCAACGGGCGATCCACAATCGGCAGCAGCTCCTTGGGGATCGCCTTGGTCGCGGGCAAAAACCGCGTGCCCAGACCCGCCACGGGAAAGACCGCCTTCTTGATCGGTTTGAGAGACATAGATGGGTCACCTTGATGTTGGGAAATATATTCGCGAACGCTCGTGCCTTGTCGCAAGGGTCAGGTCAACATCAAGGATATGACCTGACAATGACGCGCTTCAGTTGCGCGCAAGCTTGGTTGCGCTAAGGCGGGTGTCATGGACAAATTAATCATCCGAGGCGGCAACCGCCTATCCGGCACTATCCCCATCTCAGGCGCGAAGAACGCAGCGCTGACGCTGATCCCGTGCGCTCTGCTCACCGAAGAGCCGCTGACTTTGCGCAATCTGCCGCGTCTGGCCGATATTGACGGGTTCCAGCATTTGATGAACCAGTTCGGGGTGATGACCGCGATCCAAGGCACAAGGCCGCAGGATTTCGGACGGGTGATGACGATGGAGGCGACCCGCATCACGTCGAGCGTCGCGCCCTATGATCTGGTGCGCAAAATGCGCGCCTCGATCCTGGTGCTTGGGCCTATGCTGGCGCGTATGGGCGAGGCGACCGTGTCGATGCCGGGCGGCTGTGCGATTGGCAATCGCCCGATCGATTTGCATTTGAAAGCGCTCGAGGCGCTGGGCGCGCAGATCGAATTGGCGCAAGGCTATGTCAAAGCGATCGCGCCCGATGGCGGATTGCCGGGCGGCGATTTCGACTTTCCGGTGGTCTCGGTCGGGGCCACTGAAAACGCGCTGATGGCCGCGGTTCTGGCGAAGGGGACCAGCCGCCTGTTCAATGCCGCGCGCGAGCCGGAAATTGTCGATCTGTGCAATCTCTTGGTCGCTATGGGGGCCGAGATCGAAGGGATCGGCTCCTCGGACCTGACTGTTCACGGCGTGCCGCGTTTGAACGGAGCCACCTATAAGGTGATGGCCGACCGGATCGAGGCGGGCTCCTATGCTTGCGCGGCGGCGATCACCGGGGGCGAGGTGCGGCTTGAGGGGGCCGATGCGCATGACATGGCCTCAACGCTGGCGGCGCTGCGCAATATTGGCGTGGCGGTCGAGAGCGATGCCAAAGGCGTCACCGTGTCCGCCCAAGGGCCCTTGCAGCCGGTCGACCTCACCACCGCGCCTTTCCCCGGGCTCGCCACCGATATGCAGGCGCAATTGATGAGCCTGTTGACCCGCGCCGAGGGGACCAGCGTCCTCACCGAAACCATTTTCGAAAACCGCTTCATGCATGTGCCCGAATTGGCGCGGATGGGCGCCGATATCGCCACCGAAGGACGCACCGCGATCGTCAAAGGCCCGGTCGATTTGACCGGCGCAGAAGTCATGGCGACCGATTTGCGCGCTTCGATGAGCCTGATCATCGCCGCGCTCGCCGCCCAAGGCGAGACGCAGGTGCGCCGCATCTACCACCTCGATCGCGGCTATGAGAGGCTGGAGGAAAAACTGCAATTGGTCGGCGCAGATATCGAACGGGTGGATGATTAACCGAACGGCCATTTGCCTGCTTGGGTTTATCGCGCTTGCGGGCGCTGACGCGCCTGCTGACCGTGTTATACTTACAGTGTCGGGGCCGCCTATCGATGCCCAACATACCGGGCAGGGGGGGCTGTACGAAAAACCCGAAGAAGACCCCCGCTATCCGGGTGGTGGGGTAGTGGCGCAGGGTTGGTCTATGCTCGGGCGCGAAGACCGCGCGGCTGACTCTGACAGAGAGTATCGCGCCAAGACATGCCCTCAAGGCGATCCGCCCGTACAAGGCACACAAGCGGTGTTAGCGCATATTGTGGAGGCTGCGCGATCGCACAAAGTTGTCATCATTAATGAAAGCCACACCGTCACCCAACATCGCGACTTTTCGCGCTTGGTTATCGCAGCACTTCGCCCGCACGGCTTCACAACGCTTGCTGCCGAAACATTCAGCAATGTCGATGGTGAACCCGATCCAGTCCAAACCTATGCTGACCTCACATATGTTGATCGCCGCATCGGCGATTACAGTCGCGAGCCTGTATTCGGGCAAATGCTGCGCGATGCCAAAGCGCTGGGCTACCAATTTGTTGCCTATGAAGAGGTGTCAGAGCCCGGCGCGCCTTTGCCCGATGATTGGCGGATTTCCATCCGGGATCGTGAAACCGCTCAGGCCCAAAACCTTGCTGCGATCCTTGCCGATTTGCCGGAAGATCAGAAGCTGATCGTGCATGTTGGCTATAGCCATGCGAGCGAAGCCATTTCAATAGGCGCTGATGGTTGGGAAGATGCATGGATGGCAGCGCGGCTGAAGCGCGATCATGGCATTGATCCGCTGACCATCGGCCAAACTATCTGTCGTGGCGGAAGCGATACAATTGGCCTTGCGCTCATGCCCGCATCTGAGGGAGCGCCGTTTGATCTATCGATTGATCACCCGCTTCACGGGTTTCGCCACGGCCGATCGGATTGGCGCTTTCAAGACGGGGCGCAAGCGGTCGACATACCCGAACCCTACGCCAACGCTTCTGAGCCGCTGATCCTTGAGGCCTTCGTCGATGGCGAACCCTTCGATGCGGTGCCAGTCGACCGGGTTTGGGTTGAACCTGGCGAAGACATCAAGCTGGCGCTGAAACCGGGGCGCTACACAGTGCGAGCGGTCCGGCCCGTTACTCCACCGTTTGCCAATCCTGAGCCACCAACCACACCCTGATCGCGCTGGCGAGGCCTGGCGGTGTGTCGGCTTGGATGCGTTCGGCATCGATTTGCGCGACCAGCGCGCTCACCGGCATTTGGGCGCTCTCAGCCGCGTGTTTGAGCATGTCCCAAAACACCGGCTCGAGGCTGATCGAGGTCTTGTGTCCGGCAATCGCGATCGAGCGTTTGACCGGTGG
>JABSPI010000280.1 GCA_013214365.1 Erythrobacter sp. | reverse complement strand
CGCCTCAGTTTTGAATGGCATGGTCAATAGGAAGATGTGCGGCGCGATGCCAGCCACAAGTTTGACGCCCGACGGTTTGGTTTGCGGGTTGATCGATTTGTCACAGGCCGCAGGCGCCCAATCACGCCTTCGCCCGTTGATCGCAGGCTCGATTATTCTGTCGCCGGGGCGCGCCGGTCGAGCCATTGCGCCGCCTTCACTCCGAAAGTGATCAGAAACGGCACCAGCGCAAGGCTGAGCGCAACCTTGGCGATCACTTGCCCGATCAGCAGGTCGGTGATGTCAAACTGCCCATAAAATGCCAGCGTGATGAAAATCACCGAATCGACCGCCTGGCTCAATGCCGAGGCAATCGCCCCGCGCGCCATCAAGCCCAGCGTCGAGCCATCGCCCGAGCCGCGCAAGCGATCGAAGATCCAGATATTGAGCAGCAATGACGTGATGTAGGCCGCCGGCCCGGCCATCAAAATCCGCGGGGTCTGGCCCAATACGCGTTCGAACGCGGCCAGATCCTCGCCGCGGAAATCGACCATTTCGGGCGAGGGCGGCAGGCCCAGCACCATATAGATCAGCGCCGCCGACAGGCCGAGCGGCAAAAATCCCCACCACACGATCCGCTGGGCTGCGGCCTTGCCGTAATTTTGCGCCAGCGTGCTGGAGATCACCACCAGCAGCAAAAACGCGAAAATCCCGCTCTCCACCGCCAGATCGGTGGGCCACAATTGCACCTGTTTGAACGCAATCACCCCGGCCAGCACAGTCATCGCGCCATACAGAAGAGTGAACACAAACAGACCCAGCGGCATGTTCACATTGGTTTGTGATGGGGCCGGGTTGGATGAAGTTTTTGAGGCGGAAGCTTGGTCGGTCATCCCCCTCGCCTAAGCCAGCCATGGGCAAAAGGGAAGCGCGCGCGGCCCGGCTATCACCCTTGTGTTTGCCTGTGCGGCTGATTTTCTCCCCATTGCGCGGCGATGGGTTTGCCATTGGCCCCTTGCGCAGCAGCGCGCATCCTGCCACGCGTGGCGCAGGCCATGGCACCGCTTTGCCAGTGGCCATCATCTAGACAGATAAAGAGATAGACCCGCCGTGAATGAGAGCCTTACGTCCATCCTGTTCAGCCTGATCGGGATCTGTGCAATTTTGGGCATTGCCTATGCGCTGTCCGCGGGTAAGCGGCATATCAATCTGCGCGTGGTTGGGGCCGCATTTGGCTTGCAGGCCTTTATGGCGCTGTTGGTGCTGCGCACTGATTTTGGCGTCGCTTTGATCCAGTTTTTGTCCGATGGCGTGATCGCGCTGCTCGATTTTTCCAATGTCGGGATCACCGCAGTGTTCGGCCCGATGGAAAAAAATCCGTTCGCAAACACCTTTGTGATCGCCGCTTTGCCGGTGATTGTCTTTTTCGCCGCGATTGTTTCGATCCTGTACCATTTGGGCGTCATGCAAAGGCTGGTGCGATGGGTTGGCGGGGCGATCGGGTGGATCACCGGGATCAGCAAGGTTGAGGCGCTGGGCAGTGCGGCCAATATTTTTGTGGGCCAATCCGAAAGCCCGCTGGTCGTGCGCCCCTATCTGGCCGCTTTGCCGCCCGAACGTTTGTTCACCTTGATGGTGGTGGGCATGGCCGGTGTGGCGGGGACGATTTTGGCCGCTTACGCCGCCTTTATCGGCGATGAGGCGGTGCCGTTCCTGTTGGCGGCGGCGTTTATGTCGGCGCCCGGCGGCATTTTGATGGCCAAGATCATCATGCCTGACCGACCCCAACCCGACACTGAAGAGGAAAATCTGGCGGCTATGGTCGCGGGGGCAGGGGCGGCAATGTCCGATCAACAAACCCGCGTGACCATGATGGCCAAAAACGGCGAAGAGGTCGAATTGCCCCAATCGCGCATCAGCGCGGGCGGCCCGGCGGCGATGGTCGAAAGCGGCAAGCCCGACGAAGTGGTGATGGCCGAAACCTTTGAAGAGGGGCACCGCCCCGCCAATATTATCGAGGCCGCCGCCCAGGGAACCCAGACCGGGGTTAAGCTGGCTGTGGCGGTGGGCGCGATGGTGATGGTGTTTGTCGCTCTGGTGGCTTTGGCCAATGGCTTGCTCGCAGGGGCGGGCGGCTGGATCGTCAGCGCAGCCGCTGGCATCGGCCTGGCGTTTGAACCTGACACCGCGCAATGGCTCAGCAATATCAGCTTCCAGCAATTGCTCGGCTATGTGTTTGCCCCGGTGATGTTCCTGATCGGGATTGCCGATTGGGAACAGGCCCAGATTGCGGGCGGATTGTTTGGCACCAAGATCGTGCTCAACGAATTTGTTGCCTTTATCGATCTGGGCGCGATGACCGGTGATGAACTGACCCAGCGCAGCCGCGCAATTGTGACCTTTGCGCTGTGCGGGTTTGCCAATTTCTCCTCGATCGCGATCCAGATGGCGGTGACCGGCGGGCTTGCGCCCAATCAGCGTCCGGTGATTGCGCGGCTGGGTTTGAAAGCGCTCGCCGCGGGCAGCCTGGCAAATCTGATGAGCGCGGCTTTGGCGAGTATCTTCCTGCCCTTTTGACCGGTTTACGTAAGCGCCCTCATTTGACCGCTTGGCAGACCTGGCCATGGCGGGGTAAAACACGAGCATGACTGATATGACACCGCAACCCACATCCGACATCGCCTCGGTTTCCTTGGCCCAACCGCTTGAGGATATTGCCGACGAGCTGGGCCGCAGCTTTGCCGAGTTTGGCTTTGCCGTGATCCGCGACCACGGCATCGACCAAGATCTGATCGAGCGCGCCGAGGAGATGTCGAAAGCCTTTTTCGATCTGCCCGAGGCGGTCAAGCTTTCCTACAAAATCGAAGGCAGTGGCGGCGCGCGCGGCTACACCCCGTTTGGCACCGAAAAGGCCAAGGATGCCGAGATTTTCGACCTCAAGGAATTCTGGCATGTCGGGCGCGAATTGCCGGCGGGCCACCCGCTCGCGCAATATATGGCGCCCAATGTCTGGCCCGAAGAGGTGGCGGGCTTCCACCAAACTTTCAGCGATCTCTACGCCGCGTTCGACGAGGCCGGTTTGCGCGTGCTTGAGGCGATTGCACTGCATCTCGGGCTGGAGCGTGATTTCTTCGCCCCCACGGTCGAGAATGGCAATTCGGTGATGCGCTTGCTGCATTATCCCCCGCTCGGCCCCGACGCCCCCGATGGCGCGATCAGAGCCGCCGCGCATGGCGATATCAACACCATCACTCTGCTCCTCGGGGCCGAAGAGGCGGGGCTGGAATTGCTCACCAAAGCGGGCGAATGGCACCCGGTCTATGCCGAGGAGGGCGCGCTGGTGATCAATGTTGGCGATATGCTCGAACGGCTGACGGCAGGGGCGCTGCGCTCAACCACGCACCGTGTGGTCAATCCGCGCGGCAGCGGGGCGCAAAGATCGCGTTATTCGATGCCGTTTTTCCTGCACTTCCGGCCTGATTATATGATCACCCCGCTGGCTGATTGTGCAGCGCAAGATGGGGCGATTGTGCAGCCGCCGATCAGCGCGCATGATTTCCTGATGCAGCGCCTGCGCGAGATCAATTTGGCCTAGCGAGCGATTCGTTTGTGCGGCTGCGAAGGCGCCGGGTAAACGCAAACCCAACAAAAGTGGCCGTTCCAGAAAAAACCCGCATTCGTTGCGCACATGCAACACATGCCCTGACAACGTTGGAAATCCGCGGGTTTGGAGGCAATTGAGAGCGTGCGTACTGGTGGGTTATCCCGGCAAAAATTTGCGTTTCATCAAACTGTCATACAACGGTCTTTTTTGTGCAGCGCGGCGCGACTAGGGCCGCCCGTGTTCGACACAATCCATTAGTGATCAGGGGCACCGATCCATGAAAATTAAATATCTCCTCGCCGCAAGCGTGGTCAGCCTGACCGCCGCGGCAACCATCGCAGCACCTGCGGCTGCGCAGCAAATCACCTCCGGCGTTGAAGGCGCCGTGACCAGCGCAGATGGCGCTCCGCTCGCCGGAGCCAGCGTTACCGTCACTGACGAGCGGACTTCGCAATCGCGCAATGTCACCGCTGGCAATGACGGCTCATTCCGTATCCAATCGCTGCCGCCGGGCGGTCCGTACACTGTGACGGTCACCGCTGACGGGTTCGAAGGCCAAACGGTTGAGAATGTCTTCACCAGCATTTCGGGCAATACCGGCTTCACCTTCTCGCTGACGCCCAGCGACATGGGCAATGTGATCGTCGTCACCGGCGCGCGTGCCAAAGCAACCCAGGTTGCAGTTGGTCCGGGCACCGCATTTGACAGCGAAACGCTCGAAGCCTTCCCCTCGATCACGCGCGACGTGCGCGACATCATCCGGATCGACCCGCGTGTCAGCCTCGACCGCGCCAACGAAGTCGACCGCGTATCGTGCTTGGGCGGCAATGACCGCGGCAACACTTTCACCGTTGATGGCATCATTCAGGCCGACGTGTTCGGCCTCAACGGCACGCCTTTTGCTGCGCGCAACTCGCTGCCTTTGCCTTATGACGTGATCGAGCAAACCTCGGTCGAGTTCGCGCCGTTTGACGTCGAATATTCCGAATTCACCGGTTGTTTGGTCAATGT
>JABSPI010000279.1 GCA_013214365.1 Erythrobacter sp. | reverse complement strand
GGCGGAATTGCGGTGGCGCAAATGCTGGGTCAGTTGGAGCGGTTTGATCTTGCCGCCATGGGTCCGCAAAGCGTCGATTTCTGGCATGTCTTTCTTGAATCGCAACGCATCGCCTATGCCGACCGCGAGCTCTATATTGGCGATTCAGATTTCGTCGACGTGCCGGTCGAGGGGCTGGTCGAGCCCTCCTATATGGCGCAGCGCGGGGCGCTGATTGATCCGGCTTTGGCGCTGGGCGAGGTTGTCGCCGGAACGCCGCGCGGCGCTCCGCAAGCGCGCGCCGACGGGGATGAGCCGCGCGAATATGGCACCACCCATTTCGCCGTGGTCGATGCCAATGGCAATGCGGTCAGCTACACTTCCACGATCGAAGGCGCGTTCGGATCGGGCCTGCATTGGGGCGGGTTCTACCTCAACAATGAATTGACCGATTTCAGCTTCTCGCCCGACATTGACGGCGTGCCGGTGGCCAATAGCGTGGCCGGGGGCAAACGTCCGCGCTCCTCGATGGCGCCGACAATCGTCTATGACGAGACCGGTGAGGTCGTGCTGGTTATTGGCGCGGCAGGGGGCCCGACCATTCCGGTTCAGGTCGCGCGATCGATCATTGGCGTGCTCGATTTCGGGATGAGCGCTGAGGAAGCGCTGGGCTTGCCGCTGATCATGGCGTTTGGCCCGGTTGTGGTCTCCGAAGAGGGCAGCGTGGTGGCCGGCATGGTCGATGCGCTCAAACAGCGCGGCCACGAAAACGTCCGCTTGATCGCGCCCAATGGCAAAACCAATGCCTTGCTGCGGACCGCGACCGGTTGGGAGGCCGCCGGCGATCCGCGCATTGCCCCGATGCTGAGCTATGAACCGCTCGAGCCAGAGGATGCCGCCGACGCCGCCGAACTGCCCTGATCGGGACGTTCCACAGCGATCGCGCCCATGGCTTGCGCTTGCCGCTTGCTGCCCGGGCGATCACAGATTAATCACCGTTCAACGCAACAGTGTGGCCCACCACACAATCGCCCGTATCGCAGGTTCAAAAGAACCGCCTGGGCAGGAAGAGGAGCCATTGTCCGTCGAAACCGAGCCCACCGCAATTGCTTCTGCGGCCGCGCATATTGATCCCAATGATCACCCGGTCCTGCAGGATATCGATCGTGCCAACAATCTGGTCGAATTGTTCCTCAAGCGGGCAGACGAAACCCCTGATGCGCCATTTCTAGGGGCACGGCGCGACGGGGAATGGGGGACGCAAAGCTGGGGCGAGGTCGCCGACGCGATCTGCCTGTTGGCGCAAAGCCTGCGCCGGATGGGGCTGAATGCTGGCGACCGGGTGGCCTTGGTGTCGGAAAACCGCCCGGAATGGTGCATCGCCGATATTGCAGTGATGGCCGCGGGATGCGTTTCGGTGCCGACCTACATCACCAATACCGAACGCGACCACGCGCATATTTTCGACAATTCGGGCGCGCGCGCAGTGATCGTTTCGACCGAGAAACTGCTCAAACCGGTGGTCGGCGCGATCGGGCGCACAGGATTGATCGATCACGTGATCGGGATCGATGATTTGCACCGCCAACAAGCGGGCAGTTTTGAATATCACGATTGGCAGGACCTGGTCAGCGGCGATGCCGCCGAAGCGCGCGCCGCAGTCGAGGCCCGGATCGCCGAGATCAAGCGCGAAGATCTGGCCTGTTTGATCTACACCAGCGGAACCGGCGGCGCACCGCGCGGCGTGATGCAGCATCATGGCGCAATCCTATGCTGTATTGCGGGGGCGGCCGAAATTATCATCAATGATTTTGGCCTTGATGCGGAACGGTTTTTGTCATTCCTCCCGCTCAGCCATGCTTACGAACACACTGCCGGGCAATATCTGCCAATCGCAGTGGGCGGGGAAATCTATTATTCCGAAGGGCTCGAAAAGCTCGCCTCCAATATCGAAGAGGTCCAGCCCACAATCATGGTTGTGGTCCCGCGCCTGTTCGAAGTGTTGCGCACGCGGATAATCAAACAAATCGAGAAACAGGGCAAAGCGGCCAATTTCCTGCTCGAAAATGCGATCCGGATCGCTGACAAATCGCGCGGCGGCAAAACTCGCAATCGCGACAAACCAATGAATTTCGTCATCGAAAAGGCATTGCGCCCCAAGATCCGCGCCAAATTTGGCGGCCGGATCAAGGCGATGGTGTCCGGCGGGGCGCCGCTCAATCCGGAAGTGGGCAATTTCTTCGATGCGATGGGGCTGACCATGTTGCAGGGCTATGGCCAGACCGAAAGCGGTCCGATCATGAGCTGCAACCGCCCGGCCACCGGGCTCAAAATGGACACGGTCGGGCCGCCCATGCGCCATGTCGATGTGCGCATCGCCGAAGATGGCGAGATTTTGTGCCGCGGCGAATTGGTGATGCATGGCTATTGGCGCAACGAGGCGGAAACCGCGCGCACGGTCAAGGATGGCTGGCTGCACACCGGCGATATCGGCCATCTCGACGAACAGGGCCGGATCGTGATCACCGACCGCAAGAAAGACATGATCGTCAATGATAAGGGCGACAATGTCGCGCCGCAAAAGATCGAAGGCATGCTCACCTTGCAGCCTGAAATCGCGCAAGCAATGGTGAGCGGAGACAAGCGCCCCTATGTCGTGGGCCTGATCGTGCCCGATGCTGAATGGGCGGTCGAATGGGCGCGCGCCAATCAACAAAAGTTCGATATGGCCGCGCTGCAGGATTGGCCCGAATTCAAAAAGGCGGTGCGCGCAGCGATTGACCGGACCAATAAGGATTTGTCGGTGATCGAAAAGGTGAAGAGCTTCGCCTTTGCCGATGAAGCCTTTTCGATCGAGAACGAGGAAATGACCCCGTCGATGAAAATCCGCCGGCACAAAATCCGCGACCGCTATCAGGAACGGATCGACGGCATGTATCGCCGCTAAATCGGGCGCCGGGTTAGCTGTGCTGCGTGCGGGCGTCGGCCATGATCTGGCCCAGCTGTTGCGCAAGCAAAAGCTGGCTCTCGCCCAAACGTTTCAGCAGGACCAGCATTTCGAGCCGGCTGTAGCTTGCGCTCATGTCTTTTGGCTGGGTGTCGCCCCCGAACCGGCGCAGGCGCACCTGCACCCCATCGCGGGTCAATGACACAGCGCCGCGGGCCAAGAGGTCGCGGTGCGGCAGATCATCGCACCATTGCGCCAAGGTCGCGATACAGGCGCGGCTGGGCCCGCTGAAATTCTGCGCTTCGAGGAACCGGGCCAATGCCCGCATCCGATTGGCGACGTCGCGGTCATGCGCTTGTGCCCCCAAATCGCGGCCCGCCCGGCTCAGCGCGGCAATGCATTCATCAACCGCCACATCCGCGCGCGCAAACACTTCAAGCACCGCCCCGCGCCATGCGGTTGCAGTGATATCCCAATTGACGTCTTGGGCATCGAACAAAGTGTGAGGGGCAAATTGATAGCTCATCTGAGCGGTGTAGATCACAAAGGGTTAAGCGATTGCTCAGGCTCAGACGAGTTCGACATCCTCGATATATTCAGGGAAGAAAGAGGGGTTTTGTTGCGACCAGCCGGGCGCAGTGGCAGCCGCTTCGGACAGGCTTTGGAGCAGGATTTTGCGCTGCTCGGGGCGGATCGTTGGCAGGGCCGCGGCGGCGCAAAACGCTGCGGGCAGATAAGGCCGTGCCTCAGCGCCCAAAAGCCGCTCGTACAAAAAGCGAAAAGCAGAAAAACTGACCAACCGCTCCTGCGCAAGATCAAACGCCGCGATCCGCACCAATTTGCCGATAAACCGCTCAATCTCGCCCATTGCCCCTTCTTCCGGGACCAATGTCCGCACGGTTTTGAGGTCCTGATAGGCGACATATTGCCGGCGGATCGCGGTCGTCTCACCCTCGGTCCGGCCCCACAATTTAAAGGCATCGCAGCGCGCCAAACCGATATCGAGGCTGCGCTTGATGTAACGCTGCTCGCCCGCGGCAAAGCCGGCAAATTCGCGCATTTCGCCAATCGTCATGGCCGATGTGCTGGCAAGTGACATGAAACCGTCTCCTCAGATCGTGAAGACGATTGTCGGCCAAGATGGTTAATAGGCGGTAACCATGCTGCTGATTTTATCTATCGGCCAAGACCAACGCGCCATTTGCGCGCGCCGTATCATGAATGACGCCGCTTAAATCAAACCAGCCAGTGGGCTGGAAGGATCGGCATATTTGCGGCGCCCCATCCGGCCTGCCAGATAGGCCTCGCGCCCACCCTCAACCGCCAATTTCATCGCCCGCGCCATGCGGATCGGGTCTTTTGCCTCGGCGATCGCGGTGTTCATCAAGATCCCGTCACAGCCCAATTCCATACCAACCGCTGCATCCGACGCAGTGCCGACCCCGGCATCAACCAGAACGGGCACTTTAGCGCCTTCGACAATCAGCCGGATTGTGACCTGGTTCTGGATCCCCAGCCCCGATCCGATTGGCGCGCCCAAAGGCATGATCGCAACCGCGCCGGCATCTTCCAATTGCTTGGCCGCGATCGGATCATCGACACAATACACCATCGGGTGAAACCCTTCTTTGGCGAGCACTTCGGTCGCCTCGAGGGTTTCCTTCATATTCGGGTAGAGCGTGCGCGCCTCGCCCAGAACTTCCAGCTTCACCAAGTCCCA
>JABSPI010000278.1 GCA_013214365.1 Erythrobacter sp. | reverse complement strand
CCTGCGATCTGCGCTTTGAAGCGGGCGGTGATTTCCTCGCGGGTCAATTGCGCGCCGGGGGCAAGCACGACGAAGGCTTTGACCGCTTCGCCCCACCTTTTATCGGGCACGCCGCAGCATCCGGCATCGGCAATTTCGGGCATATCGGCGAACACCGCGTCCACCTCGGCGGGATAGACATTTTCGCCGCCTGTCTTGATCAGCTCCTTCTCCCGGCCGAGCAAATATCCCAGCCCCAATTCATCCATCCGGCCCAGATCGCCCGTGCGCAGCCAGCCATGGCCCAAAGCCGCCTCGCTCGCATCGGCATTGCGCCAATAGCCCAACATGACCGAGGGGCCGCGCAGGCAGATCTCGCCTTCCTCGCCGCGCGGCACTTCATACCCGTCAGCATCAAGGATCGCCATTGTCACATGCGCCATCGGCCACCCGATCGAGCGCGGATGGGTCACCATGTCGGGATAATCGATAAAGGTCGCAAAGCCGCACACCTCGGTCTGGCCATAGCCGCCGACCACGCGCGCATCCCAATCGCGTTCGATAAATTCGTAGATTTGCGGGCGGCCCATGCCCGCACCGCCGGTATATTTGGTGAGCGGCATCACCCCGTCGCGGATCGGTTCCATCCCCGCCCACGGAAAACAGATCGTGGGAAAGGCGCTGGTCGTGGTGCAGGCCTCGCGGTGGACCAGATCGAGCACTGCGGCGCTGTCATCGTCGCGTGCCGCAAACACGCATGTCCCCCCGCATGCCAGCATTGCGGCGACCTGCTGCATCCCGACAACGTGAAACAGCGGATTGATCGACAACAATCGTTCGGCACAGGTGAAGCTGCGCCGCACGGCAAAGGCCATGGCCGAGGCGGCGACCGCGCTGCCGGATTGCAGGCACCCTTTGGGCCGGCCGGTCGTGCCGCTGGTATACATCATGTAAAGCGGGCGATCGGGCTCCAATTGGGGCAGGGTGCAGCGCGGCTGGTCATGCGCGGCGATCGCTTCGAATGCGCCGTCTTGTGCGTGGTGTTCATCAACCGTGATCACCTCGCCTGTCTCCGCTTGAGCCAGCAAATCGGCAAAGCGCGGGTTCACAAACGTCATCGACACTTGCGCATTGCCCGCAATCCACCCGATCTCGGCCGGGGCGAGCCGCCAATTGAGCAGCACCGCAATCGCTCCGATCCGCCCGCAGGCAAGCAGAACAGTGACATAGGGCGCCCCATCAGTGAGCAGGATCGCCACCCGGTCGCCCGGACCAATGCCGCGCGCCAACAACCAATGCGCCATGGCATCGACCCGCCGATCGAGCTGGGCATAGGTCAGACGCTGGGCCCCGTCGATGCACGCCTCGCGCTGGGCATGGATCGCCGCATTTGCGCGCAGCAGCGTGTCGAGAGAGAAATCGCGCGGTGTCATGAGCAATGGTTTAGCGCAAGGTCCGCCTGCGCTCCATTAGCGATTTTTGGCAGGATCAGCGAGATCACTCGCCGGGCGCCATCACTCGCCGCGCGGATCGTGCAAATCGGTTCCGCATCGCCCGCACACCGCATTGGGCCAAGGCACCACAAAAATCCCGCGGAAAAACAGGTTTTTGCCGCAATGCGGGCAATTGAAGCTGAGCATGCGGGCATTGGCGATGACCAGGCCGACAATCGCAATTCCGAACGCCGCGGATGAATGCCCCGCCATGCGTTCCACGATCAGGACAAAGAGGATCGAGGCGATCAAGGCGATCGCCATAAAACGCGCATGGCGCAGCGCGGCTTGGTACACCTCATATCCGCTGGGCGGCGAATGTTCGCTCTCGCCGCTCATCCCAAGTGTTCAAACAGGTCGCGGGCAAAACCGGTCAATGTGTCGTCGCGCGCGCCCATAATCACGATCCGGTCGCCGGGCCGGGCCAGTTCGAGGATCCGTTGGCCGCAATCTTCGCGCGCCGCGATATGTTCGGCCTGCATAGCTGCGCTTTGGCCGTCTTGCCCGCTCTCAGCATCGCGGATCATTGCAATGATCCGCTCGGTCCCCTCGCTGCGATCGACTGTGCCGCCGAAATAGACCGGATCGCACATGATCACCACATCATCACCGTCCAATTCGCGCGCGAAGGTTTGCGCCAATTCATGCCCCATCTGTTTGAGCGGGCCATAGCCATGCGGTTGGAAAAAGGCGATCACGCGGCCCGGTGTCGCCTTGAGCGTGCGCAAAGTGGCGGCGCATTTTTCCGGATTGTGGCCGAAATCATCGATCACGCTGATCGCGGTGTCGGTGGTGCCGATGACGTCGAACCGCCGCGCCAATCCGTCAAAACTGCGCAGCGCATAGGCCGCTTTGCCCGGATCAATCCCCGCAACGCCCACCGCCGCAATCGCCGCAAGCGCATTGGACAAATTGTGCAGGCCCGGCATGGGCAGGATCAACGGGAACACTTCGCGCCGGCGATTGTCGATCAATGCCGCCCGAATGCCCAGCGCGCTTTGATCGATTGAATCGGGTTCGACCGTGATATCGGCGGCCTGATGGGTGATGCCAAAGCTCACCTTTTGCTCTGCCCGCTCGGCCAGAAAGCGCGCCTCTTCATTGTCGTAATTGACGATTGCACAGCCGGATACGGCTAAAAAATTGCCAAACAATTGGCGCAATTCCTCGATCGATTTGTGATCGAGGCTGACATTGAGCAGCACCCCGATGCTTGGGCGGTAGAGCGCGATTGATCCGTCGCTTTCATCCACTTCGCTGACGAACAAACGTTCATCGCCCACCCGCGCGCTGGCAAAGGGATTGTCGGCATTGACGAAATTTTTCATCACCGCGCCGTTCATCACGCTGGGGTTATAGCCGGCCTCGTGCAGGATCCATGCAATCATGCCGGTGACAGTGGATTTGCCCGACGTGCCGCCCACCGCGACCGAGACGTCAGCGGCGTTGAAAAAGGTCGATAGCAATTGCGCCCGGCTCATCCGATCGCATCCCAGATCGCGTGCACGGGCGACCTCGGGAACCGTGTCCTCCACCGCAGCGGAGGCGATCAGGATCTGCTGCGCATCCGTGATCCCGCTGCCATCCTGGGGGTGCAGGCTGTAGCCATGCGAGGCCAGCCATGCGAATTTTTCGGGCGTGCGCCCCTGATCATAGGACCGGTCCGATCCGGCCACTTCGTGCCCGGCGCCCTTCGCGATCTGGGCCAGCGGCAACATGCCCGACCCGCCAATCCCGCAAAAGAATAGCGGCCGGCCTGTCACATGCTCGGCAAGCTGCTTGGCGGCGTCTTCCATCATATTTGTATCCCGACCCGGCGTCATCGCAGCCATGGTTATGGACTTGCAACAAGGCTGACAAGCGCCATAGGTTGCCCGAATGACAAAAATCGCCATTTGTGCCCCAGCGACCCCGATCACACGCGACCATGCCGCCGCGTTCGAGCAATTGATCGCGGCCGAATTTCCCGGGGTCAGCGCGACCTTTCACGAGCAATGTTTTGCCCGGGCGGGCCATTTTGCCGGAGATGATCTGACCCGGTTGAGCGCGCTGCTCGATTGCGCCAACGATCCCGGCTTTGACGCGGTGTGGTTTGCCCGCGGCGGCTATGGCTCGAACCGCATCGCAGAGGCGGCGGTGGCGCAAATGAACCCGGCCGCGCGCCAGAAAACCTATATCGGGTTTAGCGATTGTGGATATTTGCTGGGCGCGTTGTACCGCGCGCGGATCGGGCAATGCGCGCATGGCTCGATGCCGATCAGCGCGGGCTCTGACACCGGTCGCGAGGCGTTGCGGCGGGTGCTGCGATGGTTGGGCGGGGACAATTCGGGATTGGAGCCGAGCATTGATGGCACGGTTCCCACAGCTGCGTTCAACCTGATCACTTTGGCGATGTTGGCCAAAACCCCGGCCATGCCCGATCTCACCGGCCATGTGGTGATGGTCGAGGAGGTGAGCGAACATCTTTATGCGATTGACCGGATGTTCTTTGCGCTCGCGGGCAGTTTGCCGCGGATTGCGGGGCTGCGTTTGGGGGCGGTCACTGATGTGCCGGAAAACTATGTCGAATTTGGCCAAAGCGCGCCCGAAATTGCGCGCTATTGGTGCGACCGTTTGGGGGTTCCCTATCTGGGCCGGGCCGAAATTGGCCACACCGATGCCAACAAGGTTGTGCCATTTGGGCTTGCAGGACCTGCCCGACGCGCTTAACCGCCCGCGCCAAGCAGGAGTAGCAAAACAATGACAGCTTTCGTTTTCCCCGGCCAGGGCAGCCAAAAGGTTGGCATGGGCACCGAATTGGCCGCCGCCAGCGCGGCCGCGCGCGAAGTGTTTGAGGAAGTGGATGATGCGCTCTCGCTCAAACTCAGCGCCATCATGCGCGACGGGCCCGAAGATCAATTGACGCTGACCGAGAACGCCCAGCCGGCGATCATGGCCAATGCAATCGCGACCTTGCGCGTTTTGGAGAGCGAGTTTGGCGTCAAGCTGACCGAGGCAGGCAGCTGTGTGGCGGGCCATTCGCTGGGCGAATACACCGCCTTGTGCGCGGTGGGCGCATTCGATTTGGCGACCACGGCGCGGCTGCTCAAATTGCGCGGAGCGGCGATGCAGGCCGCCGTGCCGGTGGGCGAGGGCGCGATGGCGGCTTTGCTGGGCGCGGATATCGACAAGGCCAAA
>JABSPI010000277.1 GCA_013214365.1 Erythrobacter sp. | reverse complement strand
TGGAGCAGCTGGAGGGGGTTGAATCGGTCATGGGGATCACCGGCTTTGACGTTTTGTCAGGGACCGCGGCATCCAATGCGGGGCTGATGATCGTCAAGCTGGAGCCGTGGGGCGAGCGTGATGCAAGCACATCGGCGGAGGCGATCATCATGCAGGCCAACCGGCTCGGCTTTGCCACGCCTGAGGCGCAGATTTTCGGCTTTGGCCCGCCCGCTTTGCCCGGTTTTGGCGCTTCTTCCGGCTTTTCGATGATGCTGCAGGCGCGCGCCGGACAAAGTCCGCAGGAATTGGCAAGCGTAACCCGCGATTACATCGCCGCAGCCAGCCAACAGCCCGAAATCGGGCGGGTCTCCACCACGTTCAGCGCCTCCACCCCCAATTATGAGCTGGTGATTGACCGCGAACGCGCCAAGGCTTTGGGGCTGGTGCTGACCGACGTGTATCAGACTTTGCAAATCCTGCTGGGCGGGTCGCAGATCAATGATTTCACCCGCTATGGCAAAAACTACAAGGTGATGTTGCAATCCGATGGTGATTACCGCGAGGATATTAGCGGGCTTGCGCTGATCAACGTGCGCAGCCGCGCAAGCGGGGAAATGGTGCCGTTGAGCAGCGTAGTCTCGATCAATAAATCCGAAGCGCCCCGCTTTACAGCACGCTTCAACCTCTACAGCTCCGCCGACCTCACCGGTGCGCCCGCGCCCGGATATTCGTCGGGCGATGCGATTGCCGCGCTCGAACGAACCGCGGCGGAAAGTCTGCCTGCGGGCTATGGCTATGAATGGGCCGGAGTGACCAAGGAGGAGGTCGAAACCGGCAATGCCGCGACCTTGGTGATGGCGCTGTCGGTGTTGGTGGTGTTCTTGTTCCTTGCCGCTTTGTACGAAAGCTGGTCGATCCCGATCGCGGTTTTGCTGGGGGTTCCGTTCGGCGTGCTGGGCGCTTTGCTGGCGATCCAAATGCGCGGGCTCGATTTCAATGTCTATGGTCAGATCGGGGTGGTTACTCTGGTCGGTCTGTCGGCGAAAAATGCGATCCTGATCGTGGAATTTGCCAAATTGTTCCATGAACAGGGCATGGGCATAGCCGAGGCGGCCAAGGAAGCCGCGATGCAGCGTCTGCGCCCGATCCTGATGACGTCGTTTGCGTTTATCATGGGCGTGGTCCCGCTGCTTTTGTCCTCAGGTGCTGGGGCGGCGTCCAAACAATCGGTGGGCACGGTAGTGTTTGGCGGGATGCTCGCGGCCACTTTCCTTGCGGTGCTGGCGGTTCCGGCGCTCTATGTGATTGTTCAGACCCTGACCGAGCGGTTCATGGGCCCCAAAGACGAAGTTGAGGCGGATGGTTCGGCACCCGGCGATGACCAGGTTCAAGGAGAGCCGGCATGAAGATGAAGCCGATCTCCAAAGCCGCGACCAAAGCGTGCGGGGCGGGCCTGCTGCTTGCGCTGGGCGGATGCACGATCGTGGGCAGCGATTACGAGCGGCCCGAATTGGGTCTGCCCGACACCAATGCGGTCGAAATCACCAATGAAGAGGCGTTGAGCGCGGCCAATGTGGCGTGGTTTGATGTCTATGATGATCCCGAGCTGCGCCCGCTGATTGAATTGGCGCTGGAAAACAATCTCGATCTGCAACAGGCCTTTGCCCGCATTGACGAGGCGCGCGCCCGCTTGCAGACCTCGCGCAGCCTGTTCTTCCCGCGGATCGACGGATCGCTCAGCACCGCGCCAGGCGCGCCGCAAACCAATAGCAACGATGCCAATTTCACTCTGGGTTTGCTGCTCAATTGGGAAATCGATCTGTTCGGTAAAATTCGCCGCCAGAACGAGGCCGCGCGCGCGCAATTGCTGGCCAGTGAAGCGGCCAAGAATGCAGTGGTGACCACCGTTGTGCGCGAAGTGGCCGCGACATGGTTGACGATCCGCGAATTGCAGGCCGAAGAAACCATCATCGTCAAGAATATCGAGCTCCAGCAAGAAGCGCTTGATCTGGTGGTTCGGCTGGAGGAGCAGGGCATCGTCTCCGATAGCGAGGTGCAGCAAGCCCGCGCACAGGTCGCCGGAACGCAGGCTTTGTTGCCGCAAATCGTACAATCGCGCCTGATCGCGGAAAACCTGCTCAATGTGCTGCTGGGCCGGTATCCCACGCGCATTGATTTGTCCCCCTTCGATGCACAGCGTCAATTGCAAGGCATTGGCGCTTATAACCTGCCTCAGGGCGTGCCCAGCGACCTGTTGGCGCGGCGCCCGGATGTGATCTTTGCCGAACAGCAGCTCGCCGCGGCAACCGCCACTGAAGGGGCCGCGATTGCCAATCGCTTTCCCTTTGCCACGATTTCGCTGAGCGGCCTGCTCGGGCGCACGGGCAGCAATATTGAATCGCTGTTCGACAGTTCGAGTTTGGGCATCAACAGTTGGGGCCCAAATGTCCGCCTGCCGATCCTCAGCTTTGGCCGCGATGGCGGCAATGTCGATATCGCCAAAGCGCAGACGCAGCAGGCTCTGATCGGCTATCGCCAGTCGATCCAGAACGCTTTGCTTGAAGTCAATTCATCGGCCTATTCCTACCAATCCGCGCAAGACCAGATCGGGCCGTTGACGGTCCAACTCGAAGCCGCACAGCGCACCCGCTATCTGCAGGATCTGCGCTTCCGCAGCGGGGTGGTGAGCTATATTTCGGTGCTCGATGCGCAGCGTCTGGTCCTGTCGGCGGAATTGTCGCTGGCGCGCGCCCGATTGCAGCGCGATGTCGCCTTTGTTGACCTGTACAAGGCGCTGGGCGGGGGCTGGGATATCGAGGGCGATATGGACTCAGCGTCGGATTGACCGGCGCGGGATGATCGACAATACCAACGCTGCCAGCAGCGCGGCTGAAAAGGCCAGATTGATCTGCGCCCCGGCCGATGAGAGGAGCGGTGCGCCAGCCATCATCTTTTCCATGATCGATGCCACTTGCCGCCACGATTGTTCCAAAAACAGCATCAGGATCGCAACCGGAATAAGCGCGCGGTAGCGCACCACAGCCAACCCGCCAAACAGCGCGATAATCACCAAAGCGCCACCCCATGCCGCAGTTGCAAATTCGATTTCATAAGCGGCGGCGGCGGTGAAGCTGTCCATCGGGATGCCGTCAACATCTTGGAGGATATCGTAGGGCTTGATCATCGGGTTGAGGCCGGAAATGTTGATTCCGATCAGCAGTTTGATCACCAGAACCGGGACAAACAAAACCAATGCCGCCCATTGGCCGCGATAGTGATTGTCGATCTGTTTCGGGAATAGGAGCGTCATAAACCTCATCCACTTTGAGCGTGTGTTAAGGGCCTTACATGTCCGCGCCCCATTGCGAGGCCGCCGCCGCAATGGGGGGGCGGGCGCTCAGGGGCCGGTCTTTAGGGGGCCAGTTTCTAGGGGCCGTTTTTTAGGGGCAGGGGACCGCGCGGTAGAGGTAAATCCCCGCATCGGCCGGCACAGGGTCCGGGCGACGGGTCTTGGCGACACAAATCTGCGCCGCTTCGCCCTCGACATGGGTGTATCCCTCGATCGAATTGTAGAAAAATTCGCCGTTTACAATCAGGCATTGCATCGGCCCGACCCCGACGCATGGCTGGGTCTGTGCGGCGATATCGAACCGCTCGATTTCCCCCTCGGCAGAGCCGCTTGCCGCCGTCTCCACACCATCGCCAGCATCATCGCCATCTCCGGCCACAGACGTGCACGCAGCACAGGCCAGCGCCGCACCAGCAATCATCAATCCAGCCGCGCGCCGGCCGGCGCCCTTGGTAAAAGATTTCAGCATAACCCCCTCTTCCTCCTTGCCCCCTTTGGCGCGGCCGTTGCCGGTCGCCGGGGCTGATTTCGTCCGGGCCAAGGGCTGTCACAATGTGGGCCGGATTACAAGTTTGAGAGTGGGGTAGGGCCCGGAAGAGGGGCCCGGAATAGAGGGCGCGCCGGTTTTGTCATCGGCCAAAGCCGCATCAACCGCGCCGCGATATCACCCAAACCCCGCCAGAGGAGAGCGCGGCCCCGTGGTCAAAGCGTTGACCGAATTGACAATCGCGGCCCGGTCAATTCCGAAATGCCGCGCCAGATCGCCAATGCTGCCGGTCTGGCCAAAGCTTTCCACTCCATGCGGGACGGTGGCGTGTCCGGCCACTGCGCCGAGCCATGACAAAGTGGTGGGATGGGCATCGATCACTGTGATCAAGGTGCAATAATCGGGCAGGGCGCCAAGCATGCTTTCAATATGCGATACCGCCTGCGCATTGCCGCGGATGCGTTCACGCTGCGCCGCGGTCCATCCGGCGTGGAGCCGGTCGGCCGAGGTGATCGCCAAAACGCCAATATCGCGGCGGTGTTCGCCGATCTTTCCGGCTGCGGCGATCGCTTCATCTGCGACCGCCCCTTGATAGGCGATCACAACCGAACAATTGGGTCCGGGTTCGCGCAGCCAATAGGCCCCGTCAATCGCGCCTTGGGCAAAGGCATCGTCGCTGCGCGCGGGCGGTTGTTCGAGCGGTTTGGTGGTGAGCCGCAAATAGACCGATCCGCCCGCCTCATCGCAAAGGCATGTGCGCGGATCGCGGGTGTTTTCGCCGTCGCGCTGCATGTACTCGAACGCCCATTGCATGATCACCGCCAATTCATCGGCAAAGGCGGGCTCAAAACTTTGCAGACCATCCTGGCTCAT
>JABSPI010000276.1 GCA_013214365.1 Erythrobacter sp. | reverse complement strand
TCAAGATCCGCTCGGTGCGGTGAAAATCACCTACATTATCAACATCGATGGGTGCATCAGCAAACGGCATAGGGATCATCGATAATGTCAGATTCCAACGCCGCGACAAATGCTCCGCCAGCTCCTGCAAAGTGGCCAATTTGAAGCGATATTTGATGACAAAGCCAAGCCCGGTTGCCTTTAGCAAACGCCGCGGCTGCTTGCCGAACTGCCCCCCGGTCTCAAACGCTTTGGCAGCGCGCAGCGCCTTGTCGTTTTTGAGCCCGTAGAGATTGCAGCTCGACCAACCGCCATCTTTCAATTCATGAAAGGCGCGTTTGCCATCAGGATAGGCATCGAGGATCGTTTGAGCTGGGGTAAAGCCAGCAAAACCATCACCCTCAGTGGCCAGGCATCCCTCGCAAAAGTGGTTGATATATTCGCTGGTATGCAGGGCATTGTCGCCGGTGGAGATCATCAAAGGATACGGATCCTCGATTGCCCCCACGCCTTGCTCGATGCTTGCAAACAGATTGTCGGCGCTGGGCAGGAAATGGATTGCCCCTGCATCAAGCATCGCCGCCAAAACAGGCGCCTCACGCAAGATCGCCTCGCTTTCGATTGAGACAAAGATACGCTCAACATGATCGCTCTGCGCGATTGCATTGATCACCCGCTCAAGCATGATGGTGCCATCCACCTCGACGAGACATTTGTGACTAACGCCCTGCAATTTGGCGACTTCGTCTTCCTTGCCTTTGCGGCTGGCAGCAAGGATCAAGGCTGTGAATTTTTTCATTTCGCCCCCCTCGTTTGGGACATTCGCAATTAGGTTATCGGATCCGGCTCTGTCGACTTCAAAAGCCGTGTCAAACCAGAAATTTTTTGCGCGCGATCGGCGCGTTCGAGAAGATTGTGCAATTGATCAAGTGGCAGATTTGCACCTGCATGCCCACAGCAATCATCCAGCTTGGCCAACAATTGCGCACGCGAAAGTGGATGTTGGCGGCTGCCTACGGGCATTGCAACCTTCACACTATATGTGTCACCGGCGGTTGTGCGGATCAAAACCTGTGTCGGGAATTCGCTTTCGAGCTTCTCGACCGGTTCTTTCACAACCTTGGCAAAGGAAGCGCGAATTTCGGGCCGGGCGATTGCCTCAGGCGTGAAATCTGCCAATCCAACTTGCCCTTGGTGCAACGCCACCGCGAGATTGTATTCGAGCGAAAATCTCGCCTCACTTGGAGTTTGGGGATTTTCATATTGAAGGTTGCGCAAATGCGATCCCGGGGCGCGCACCAAGATATGATCGACGTCGCCGCCCTGCAGCTTATGCGCCTCAAGCAGCTCCAGCGTGCCATCCAGCGCACGGTGGACGCTGCCGCAATTGGGGAAACGTTTCACCTTCAACCCGTAGGCGAGAATATGCAGGGGGTCAGCGATCCTGCCGGGGAGAAAGCTGGTCGATTGACCGTGTTCGTCACGGCCCATCATCTCGCGCGCCCGGTCCTCAACATCGGGCCCAACCATCAGCTTGCGCAAGCCATGATCGCCATCAAGCGTGTTGAAACCAGCCGTCAATCCCGCCTGCGCCATCAGCGCCGATTGCACCCCGCCTGATGCGGCAAAGCCCGCATGAAGAGGCTTGGTATCAGTGCCAAACTGGCTCATAAAACCGCCCGCCCGGCTGGTGGCCATGGATATGGCATGAGCGGTTTGATCCGGATCGAGACGGAGCAGGCGCGCGACCCCTGCGGCCACCCCGATAGCTCCCATCGTCGCGGTCGCGTGCCAGCCACGATTGCGGTGGAAAGGATTTACCGCCTGCCCGACATGGCCCATCACTTGCAAACCGACAATATAGGCGTCGAGAAGCTCGCCAATAGTGCGGCCCTGCTCTTCCCCGACGGCCAGTAAAGCCGGCACCAGCACCGCAGAGGCGTGCGCCTTAGCGGGGTCGAAATTATCGTCATAGTCAAGGACATGCGCGCTCGCACCATTGAGCAATGCAGCCCATGGCGGGGAAAGGGATTTGGAATAGCCAATGATCGTGACGTCCCCCTCACCCCAATGCGAGACGAGGGCGTAAAGTCGCTGGATCGCGCTCTGGGGCGCACCGGCAATCATGCATGCAAGCGTGTCGATCAGCGCGTTATGCGCGACCTCAAACGCCTCATCGCTCCAATCACTGGGCCGATGCGCCATCCAATCGGCAATTTCCACCAATGGATTGTATTCTATTGGCCGGTTCAACACCGCTCCCCTTAGCCCATGCCCCCAAACATCTTCTTCAAGGGCCCGATCCCTCTGCCCTAGAACATAGCCATGGTGTGTTACAATGGCTGCCGAATTCACACGGGGTTTACAACAATCTGCTTGGCCACAACTGGACGGACGCCGTGTGGAAGCTTACGCAATGCGGATGTTTGATTTTCCCCGTGCGCCATCCGACCCAGCCGCCGACGCTTTGCGCGCCGAGTTACGTGAATTTCTCGCCGCCGAGCGTGCCAATGGCGGCTACACCCCCCAAGCCGATTGCTGGGTCTCAGCCGCAGATCCGGAGTTTAGCCGCAAAATGGGCGCACGAGGGTGGTTGGGGATGACCTGGCCACGCGAATATGGCGGGCGCGAACGCCCCGTTGCGCACCGGTTTGTGGTGACCGAAGAAACATTGGCCGCCGGTGCGCCAGTGGCAGCGCACTGGGTTGCGGACCGGCAGACGGGCAGTCACATACTGCGTTATGGGACCGAACAGCAAAAACGCGATATCTTGCCAAAGATAGCAGCGGGCGAGTGCTACACCGCAATTGGCATGAGCGAACCGCAAGCCGGTTCCGACCTTGCTGCGATCCGCACAGCGGCGCGGCGCACGTCTGATGGCTGGGTTCTTTCAGGTCGCAAAATCTGGTCGACCGGCGCACATCTGGCGCATTACATGATTGTGCTGGCCCGCACATCGCCTGCCGAAGGGCGCAACCGGCAAGTGGGACTGTCGCAGTTCCTGGTCGACCTGTCGCTGCCGGGGATCGATATTTCAGGCATTCGTGATCTTGGCGGAACGCCGCATTTTAATGAAACCCTGTTCGAAGATGTGAAATTGCCTGCAGACGCGCTGCTTGGCGAGGAGGGAAATGGCTGGGCCCAATGCATGGGGGAGCTGACGTTAGAGCGGTCGGGGCCGGAACGTTTTCTCACCTCTCTAAGCGTGTTGGAGAAAGCCATGCCTGTGCTTGCCGCTCACGCCGACGATCGCAGGGGAGGCGAGATCGGATCAATCCTTGCAAATCTGCGTGTCCTTCGGCGCATGTCGCTGGGCATCGCTGAGATGCTGGAGCGCGGCGAAAGCCCGAACACCGCTGCCGCCGTGGTCAAGGAAATGGGCAATCGCTTCGAGAACGACGTCATCGCAAGGCTGCGCACAATGCTGAGCGGCATACCGCGCAGTGAATGGCCCGACGGTCTAGGCACATTGTTGAGGGATGCGGTGTTGCACCTGCCCTCCAATACACTGCGCGGCGGGACGACCGAGATCTTGCGCGGCATCATCGCGCGCGAAATGGGGATGCGGTGATGGCTTTAGACCAAGACACTCTGGGTCAGATTGCGCAAGGATTGGAGCGTATCCTCGCCGATGCGCCGCTCGAGGCGGTGGATCATGCAAGCGGGCAAGGCGCTGAGGCTGATGCAGTCTGGGCGGTCTTGTCTCAAAACGGCTTTCCCGCCATCGCAGCAGGCGAGGCACAGGGCGGGTTCGGTGGCTCGATTGCGGATGCTGCACTGCTCGCCCAACTGACCGCGCGCCACGCTTTGGCCTTGCCGTTGGCAGATACGATGCTGGTGATGAATGTGCTGTCGCAGGCGGGTCTGGACCTGCCGCAGCTGAAGCTTGCATTGGCAGATCCAGTGGAACCCGGGGCCCACCTTGCCCACGCGATACAGGCGCAGGCGGTTCTGACACTGGCCCACGGTCAGCTGCAGCTGGCCCCGCTCTCGCGCGAGATTTTGACAGTCCAAGAGCGGATGGAGGATGGCGCGGCGGCATTGTCTGGCCCATTGCCAGCCCCAAGCATCGAAGGTCCTGCCCCCAATTGGCTTACCCCCATTGGCCTACGCGCCCTCGGAGCTCTTATCCGGTCTGCACAGATGGCAGGCGCAATGCAGGCTGTGCTCGACTTGACGCTAAGCTATACGCAAGAGCGCGAGCAGTTTGGCCGACCGCTTGCCAAATTTCAGGCGATCCAGCACCACTTGTCCGATATTGCCTGCGAAACGGCGGCCTCAATCGCTGCAGTGGAGTTGGCCTGCGATGCCATCCAAGCGCACCCCGAATGCCCCGAGGAAGGTATTGAGGAAATCGCAATTGCGAAAATCCGTTGCGGCCAGGCGGCAGCGCAGGTGGCCGCTTGCGCGCATCAGGCACACGGAGCGATGGGGTTTACGCGCGAGTACAAACTCGGGCGATACACCCGGCGGCTGTGGCAATGGCAGGACGAGTTTGGGAGCGAGAGCGAATGGTCCGTATGGCTAGGCAGTCGTGTTCTAGCCGATGATGAACCCGCACTTTGGCCGCGCATTTCTCGCAGCGTCTAGCCGCTAATCGTTCCCGTGCTCGGCGCGGGCGATTTCATGCAGCCAGTCGGCATGGCGCGGAGCGGTCTTCGTCTTCGACCATTCCTCAAGCATGAGCGGCGCAACCCGCTTGAGCTCGCTATATTGTTCATCGGTGCCGATATCGGCCGCCAGTTCGACGCGGTGGCCATTGGGATCGAAGAAATAGATCGATTTGAAAATCCCGTGATGGGTCGGGCCAAGCAC
>JABSPI010000275.1 GCA_013214365.1 Erythrobacter sp. | reverse complement strand
ATGTTCTGGGCGCGCATCACGACGATATCGTTGCCGAGTTCTTATTGACCAATGAGGCCCCCCATCGCGAGATATTGGAACGGCAATCGCTTCCCCGAATGGAGGAGCATTATGGCGCCATCGATCCAGAGGCCTTGCGCAATTTGATGGGGGTGCGCGAGGAATATATCGCGACCTATTGGGCCGAGGTGACCCGCGACCACGGATCGGTTGATGCCTACCTTGCGCAAAGATTAGGTGTGGATGAGGCAAGAAAAGCCCGTCTGCAATCGCGTCTGTTGGCGTGACAAGCGCGGCGCGGCTCCCCATATCGGGGTTTAGAAATTTTTGAATTGAAGAGAAACACAATGGCTACTCATCGCACCAAAATGCTCATCATCGGCTCCGGCCCAGCAGGCTATTCTGCGGCGATTTATGCGGCGCGCGCGATGTTGGAGCCGATTGTGGTGCAAGGGCTGCAGCCGGGTGGGCAATTGACCATCACCACTGATGTCGAAAACTATCCCGGTTTTCGCGATGTGGTGCAGGGCCCGTGGCTGATGGAAGAAATGAAAGCGCAGGCCGAGCATGTCGGCACGCGGATGATGTGGGATACGATTGTGTCGGTCGATCTGGCCAGTGGACCGCCATACACCGCGATCGGCGATAGCGGCGATGAATATGTCGGCGACACTTTGGTGATCGCCACCGGGGCGCAGGCCAAATGGCTGGGCGTGCCGGGCGAACAAGAGCTCGGCGGCAAAGGTGTGTCGGCCTGCGCCACGTGCGACGGGTTTTTCTACCGCGGCAAAAAGGTCGCCGTGATCGGCGGCGGCAACACCGCGGTGGAAGAGGCGCTGTATCTCACCAACCATTCCGATGATGTCACTTTGATCCACCGCCGCGACGAATTGCGCAGCGAGAAAATCCTCGCTGAACGCCTGTTTAAGAACCCCAAGATCTCAACCTTGTGGAACAAGACGGTTGAAAGCTTCGAGGCTGGTGAAAACGGGGCGCTGTCGCATCTGGTGCTCAAAGACACCCAGACCGGCGAGAGCTCCACGCTCGAGGTTGATGGGGCGTTTGTCGCGATCGGTCATGCGCCCGCGACCGAATTGTTCAAAGGCAAATTGCCGATGGATGAGGGTGGCTATCTGTTGACCGAGCCGGGCACGCCGAAGACCGAAATGCCGGGCGTGTTTGCCGCCGGCGATGTGACCGACCATGTCTATCGTCAGGCCGTGACCGCTGCGGGGATGGGCTGTATGGCGGCGCTCGACGGGGAACGCCACCTTGCCGCGGTGGAAGATGCCGCCGACACGCCGCCTGAAACGGTTGCGGCCCAATAAGCCGGACCTTCAAGCTGGGGATATGAAGGCGGGCGGTGCCGCCTGAGCCATAGGCTCAGGCAAACACCAACAAAGCCGCGCGTCCGATCAATACCATCAGCACAACACTCGACAGCGCGAACAGGACAAAACGCACCATCACCCGGTTGGCGGTGACTTGCACAAGGCTGTGTGCAATTCTGAGCCCGACATAGATCCAGGCGAGGAAAGCGTTCGCCTCATCGCCCGCACCGATCAGCGCAAGAACAATACACACCGCATAAAACAAGGTCGGCGCCTCGTGCAGGTGGTTGTAATTGTCGGCTTTCCAATTGACCTTTTCCGGCAGCTCAGCCCGCAGCGAGGCGCCGGTTGAACCCACCAGACCGGCGGTGTCCATTGGCGCCTTCTGCATGGCCGGTATGCGGGTTGCATACATCCAGCACCAGATGATCATGGTCCAGATCATCAGCGCAATCGTGGGTTGCAGAATTTCCATGCCAATCATGATCTTCTCCCAATCCTATTTATTGCGGCGCCAATGACGGATCGGCGAAAGCGGTCGCCATCACCGCCCGCACGGCCAAAATAATCAACGCGATCGTGCTGATCAGGAACAGCAGGAACCGCAGCGGCACCTTGTTGACCAAAATCTGCCACAGCGAGTGGACAATCCGCACACCAACATAAATCCAGGCGAGCAGCACATCGAAGCCGGTTGCGCCCATAATCGCCAAAATCACCACCACCGCATAGAACAAGGTGGGCTGTTCGTGCAGGTGCGTGTGGTTGTGCGCCGGCCAGTTTGCTTTGTCGGGGATGACCCCTTCAAGGTCTGCGCCGCGCCCACCGGGTTTGGCAAGGCCCGACTTGTCTTCGATCTTGGCGATTGCGCCAAATCGGGCGGGGATGATCCAGAACAGGATGATAAGCGTCCACACCACCAGAACGGCAGCCGGCGCGAGCATTTGTGCTTGCATTCAATGGTCCTCTCACTTGAACGCCTGTCGTGCGAGAGGCGGGTTCGATTGTCAATTGCAACCGGTTGGCCGCAAGGGGAAAAGAGCCATTTGATGCCCTATAATGGGGTGCTTTAATGGGCGCTTTCGCTGATCGTACGGGCATAGGCATCGGGGTCCGCATTGCCCCCTGTCAGCATGATGATCGTGCCCTCATCAATCGGCACCTTGCCTGATAATGCCGCGGCCAATGCCGCCGCGCCGCCCGGTTCGATCACCATGCGCAATTGGGCATAGGCCCATCTTTGGGCGGCGCGCACTTCATCATCGCTGACAATCGTGCCCGGCTTGGCGCGCCCGTTCAGGATCGCCAGATTGACCGGCTTGGTGGCGTTGGGTTGCAATGCATCGCAAATCGTCGCCGGCGCATCAGGGGCGGCCTCGACAATGGCGCCTTGGGCCAAGGCTTGGCCAACCATATCCCATCCGCCCGGTTCCACCACATGGATCGCCGCCTCGGGGCAGGACAGCGCCAGACCCGCGGCCAGACCGCCCCCACCGCAGCACGTGATAAAACGCGTAGGCGTGCGCCCCAATTGCGCCGCCGCTTCGATGCCAGCTGATCCTTGCCCTTCGATCACGCCAGCATCGCCAAAGGCGTGAACCAATGTCCCACCGCGCTGCGCGATCAGCCGGGCTGCCACCGCATCGCGGTCTTCGCCGGGCCGATCATACAGCACAATATCCGCGCCCAGCGCTTTGGTATTGTCCAGCTTCACCCGCGGAGCATCGCGCGGCATCACAATCGTCGCCTCTATCCCCAAACGCCGTGCGGCCCATGCGACCCCTTGGGCATGGTTGCCTGATGAGACCGCGACCACCCCGCCGGCGCGCTCTTCATCGGACAGATTGGACAGCCGCCACCAAGCCCCGCGAATTTTGAACGCTCCGATCGGTTGCAGGTTTTCCGCCTTGGCCCAGCATGATGTGCCATTGATCGTGACCGGCAAAAGCGGGGTGGGCGCAAGAATGTCGGCGATGCTGCTCGCCGCGTCGACGACCCCCTGATGGGTGGGCAGTGTGGTCATTCGTGCTCTCTTTGGTCGTGGGGTTTGTGGTGGTATGGGTTCAATTGCGACGCGCCTTGCGGTCATGCGCATCTTTGCGCTTGAATATCCAAGGACCGCGCCGTTCGGAAGAGCGATTTTGATCCCCTGCACCGATCTTGATGCCGCCGACCGGCGCCGTTGTTCGGATTGAGCCATCATCCGCATTGCATTAGGGGGAGGGCAAGATTCGAATTTGAAAGGTGATTGTGATGAGCAAGGTGTTGGTGATCGGAGCCGGAGGCGTCAGCTCGGTATGTGTCCACAAAATGGCGATGAACGCCGACATCTTCCCCGAAATCCACCTGGCCAGCCGGACCCAATCGAAATGCGATGCGATCGCGGCCAGCGTCAAAACCCGCACCGGCGTGGATGTGCCGACCTATGAAATCGACGCCGAAGAAGTCCCCGCAATGGTCAATCTGATCAACAAGGTCGGCGCGGATCTGGTGGTCAATTTGGCGCTGCCTTATCAGGATTTGCCGATCATGGATGCCTGTCTGGAGGCGGGCGCGCATTATCTCGACACCGCCAATTACGAACCCAAGGATGAGGCCAAGTTCGAATATAAATGGCAATGGGCCTATCATGACCGCTTTAAAGAGGCGGGGCTGATGGCTCTGTTGGGTTCAGGATTTGACCCCGGCGTGACCAGCATTTTCACCATGTGGCTGAAAAAGCATAAGCTTAAATCGATCCGCACGCTCGATATTCTCGATTGCAATGGCGGCGATCATGGTCAGGCATTTGCGACCAATTTCAATCCGGAAATCAATATCCGCGAAGTGACCGCGCCAGCGCGCCATTGGGAAAATGGCGATTGGGTGGAAACCCCCGCAATGCAGGTTTCCACGCCGTTTGATTTTGACGAAGTGGGCGTGCGGCAAGCCTATTTGATGTATCATGAAGAGCTGGAGAGCCTGGCCAAGTTCAACCCCGAAATGGAGCGCGCGCGCTTCTGGATGACCTTTGGCGATGAATATATCAAACACCTCACCGTGTTGCAGAATGTCGGCATGACGTCGATTGAGCCGGTCAAATATCAAGGCACCGAAATCATCCCGCTGCAATTTCTGGCCAGTGTCCTGCCCAAGCCGGAAACGCTGGGCGAGAGCACCAAGGGCAACACCAATATCGGCTGTATCGCCACCGGAGAGGCGTTGGACGGTTCGGGCGAAAAGACGTTCTATATCAACAATATTTGCAGCCACGAAGCCGCCTTTGAAGAGACCGGCAACCAAGCCGTCAGCTACACAACCGGCGTACCCGCCATGATCGGTTCGGCGATGATGGTGCAGAACATCTGGGACAAGAAGGGCGTGGTCAACACCGAAGAGATGGACCCCGATCCGTTCATGGAGATGCTGGGTGAGCACGGCCTGCCGTGGCAGGTGAAGGAGCTTGATGGGCCGGTCGGGTTTTGATGAGGCGCGACCTTGGTGGCACATCTCTGGAGGTTGTCACGGGCAACATTGTCAGCATGGATTTCGATGCGATCGTGAACGCTGCGAATTCGTCCTTGCTGGGCGG
>JABSPI010000274.1 GCA_013214365.1 Erythrobacter sp. | reverse complement strand
GCGGCAAAGGCGGGGGCGGGCGGTTTCACAAACGCCGCGGTTCCGGTGGCCGGCCCAATGGCGGTTCGGGAGGCGGTTCGAGCTCTGGATAAACCACGCAGCGAAAAAATCGCCAAAAACGCAGCTTTGCAGCCCCAGCCATAAGCGAAAATTAAGCATGTCCGCTCTAACTGGCGATCCACGCCAGAAAGGGATGATTTTGCGCTTATGATCCGTACCGACACCACTTTGATTATCGGGGCCGGAGCCAATCGCGAAATCGAGATGCCCGACGGGCCTGACTTGCTGAATAAAATCGCCGCGGGGTTCGAGTTTGAACGGCTCGAATCCGAGGTAAAATCGCGCGATCTCATCAATCTGGCGCATCTGTTTGAACGCATTTCGGACCAGATTGGCCTGTCCTATGACGAATTGGTGGCCGGCGCGACCGCGATCCGCGAAGCGTGTTTGGTGAGCACGTCGATCGATGCAATCCTTGAACAATATGGCCACGACCCCGCCGTCTTGGCAGCGGGCAAGCTGGCGATTGTTTATTACACCTTGCAGGCAGAATCGAAGTCGACTTTGGCCGAGGCCCCGCGCGCAGCCAATGAATTGCCGCTGCGCGGGACCGACAATTGGTTGTTCCATCTGGGGCAATTGATCGTCAAAGGCGTGCCGCGCGCGCAGGCCGATGCCTGTTTCGAAAAACTCTCAATCGTGTGCTTCAACTATGACCGCGCGATCGAACATTACCTGCCATGGGTGGTCCAGCGCGCCTTTGGCATGAGCTATGAAGAGGCGTGCGAATTGGTTGCGGGCCGGTTGCGGATTGTCCACCCCTATGGCGTTGCCGGACGCTTGCCATGGCAAGGGGATGAGGACAATTGCGCCACTTGGGGTCAGGAAGACCCGGAAAACATTGTGCGCCTTGCCAAACGCATCTTCACCGCCAGCCAGCGCAGCGCCTCGCGCCAGTTCCAATCCTATCTGCGCGCGGAAATGAGCCGCGGCAAACGGCTCGGCTTTTTGGGCTTCGGGTTTGACCCGATGAATGTCGCGATGCTGTTTGATGAACTGGAACATGACAATCCCGACATGCTGATCAGCCTGGTGGGGGTGTCCGAGGTGCAACAAAAGGCGATTTTGCGGCTGATCTACCGCTTGACCGGGATCACCGATGAAAGCCTGATCACACTGGAAAATATGAAAGCGTTTGAATTGCTGCGCGATTATGGCCGCTTCCTCGAAAGCTGACCGCGCTCGCGCCCCTCAATCCAGACTTTCGGTGTGTAACGCGCTTGCCCGCATCGCGCGAACCTGCTCATAACCCGGCCCAAGCAAGGGAACCGATATGGCTGAGCAAGAATACGATTTTGACCTTTTCACCATTGGCGCAGGCTCAGGCGGCGTGCGCGCCAGCCGGATCGCCGGCGGGCACGGCGCAAAAGTCGCGATCGCAGAAGAGCACCGCTATGGCGGGACCTGTGTCATTCGCGGCTGTGTGCCCAAAAAGATGCTGGTCTACGCCTCGATCTTTGCCGAAGAATTGGCCCATGCCGCGCATAAGGGGTGGACCTTGGCCGACAACCGGTTCGATTGGGCGGCTTTACGCGATTTCGTCAACCAAGATGTCGACCGGCTCGAAGGGCTATATGGCAACACTTTGGGCAATGCCGGGGTCGAAAGCTTTTCCGAGCGCGCCGTGGTCACGGGCCCCCATTCGGTGCGGCTTGCCTCTGGGCGTGAAATCACCGCCAAATATATCCTGATCGCAACCGGGGGGGAGCCGGTGATCCCGCCCTTTGAGGGGGCCGAACATTGCATCACTTCGAACGAGATTTTCTATCTCGATCAATTCCCCAAACGGCTGATGGTGATGGGGGGCGGATATATCGCGGTTGAGTTTGCCGGCGTGTTCAATGCGCTGGGCGGCGAGGTCACTTTGATCAACCGCTCCGAGACGATCCTGCGCACATATGATCAGGAAGTGGTCAATCGCCTGCCTCCGATTATGGAGGCGCGCGGAATTGACCTGCAAATGGGCGCGCAGATCGAGCATGTCTCGAAAAATGCGGATGGATCGCTGGATGTGACATTGACCAATGGCGTGACCAAGCAGGTTGATCAGGTCTTGGTTGCGACCGGGCGCCGGGCGAACACCGATGGTCTGGGGCTGGAGACGGCGGGGATTGAATTGGGCGCGCATGGCGAAATCCCGGTCGATGCCTTTAGCAAGACCAGTTGCGAGAGCATCTATGCGGTCGGCGATGTCACCGACCGGGTGCAATTGACCCCGGTTGCCATTCGCGAAGGCCATGCCTTTGCCGATACGATCTTTGGCGACAATCCGCGCGCGGTCGATCACAGCTGCATCCCCACCGCGATTTTCTCGCAACCCTCGATCGCATCAGTGGGTTTGAGCGAAGAAGAAGCGCGCAAATTGTTTGCCGATGTCAAAATCTACCGGTCCGATTTCCGCCCGATGAAAAATATCTTTTCCGACCGGATGGAGCGTGGCCTCTACAAGATGGTGGTCAATGGAGCCGATGATACGGTCGTGGGCCTGCACATGATCGGCCCCGAAAGCGCCGAAGTGATCCAGGCCGCCGCGGTCGCGATCAAAGCCGGGCTGACCAAGGCAGATTTCGATGCCACCACCGCCATCCACCCGACCATGGCGGAAGAGCTGGTTTTGTTGAAATAGGGGCAAGAGTGATGAACGTATCAGGCAAGACGGTGCTGTTGACAGGCGGCACGAACGGCATTGGCCGCGAGATCGCGCTGCAGATGCAGGCAAAGGGCGCGCAGGTCATCACCACCGGGCGCAATCCGGACCGGGTGGCGGCGACGCGCGCGGCCGGTTTCGAAGTGATCGAGGCGGATTTATCCAGCGCGCAAGGTGTGGATGGTTTGATCGCGGCGTGGGGCGAAATGGGGCGCGAGCTCGACATTTTGATCAACAATGCGGGCCAATTGGTCGATCACGATTTTCGCAATGGCGCGGTTGATCCCGATGCCGCCGATGATTGCATCTATGCCAATTTGAATGCGCCGCTGCGTTTGATTGCGGCCTTGACCGGGGGGCTGAAATCGCGCCCGCATGCCGCGATTGTCAATGTCACCAGCGGCCTTGCCATTTCGCCTGCGGCGCGCACGCCGGTTTATTGCGCGACCAAATCGGCTTTGCGGTTTTACACCTTGGCGCTGCGCGAACAGCTCAAAGGGACCAATGTGCAGGTGATCGAAGCCCTGCCGCCGGTGGTCGACACGCAGATGAATGATGGCAATCCGATGAAGAAAATGTCGGCTGAGGAATGCGCCCGCCAGATTATCGTCGCGATCGAAAAGGACCGCGATGAAGCCAATATCGGGCTCAGCCGCGCGCTGCGCTGGGTCGAGAGTGTGTCGCCATCACTTGTGCGCAAGATCACTTTGAGCTTCTGATTACGCGCCGTTTGAAAGATTGACCCGAAGGCGCGCCTGCGGCAACGAGCCGCACGAGAGTTAGAGAGGAACATCAATGTCCGCCAATATCGCCGAAATGGAACGTCGCCGCGAAGCCGCCCGTATGGGAGGCGGTCAAAAGCGCATCGATGCACAGCACGCCAAAGGCAAGCTGACCGCGCGTGAGCGTTTGGACGTGCTGCTGGACGAAGGGTCTTTCGAAGAGCTCGACACCTATGTCGAACATGACTGCGTCGATTTCGGGATGGAGAGCCAAAAGATCCCCGGCGACGGCGTGGTTACCGGGTCGGGCACGATCAATGGGCGGCTGGTCTATGTCTTTTCGCAGGATTTCACCGTGTTTGGCGGGTCGCTGTCGAAACGCCATGCGGAGAAAATCTGCAAGGTGATGGACACCGCGATGAAGGTGGGCGCACCGGTGATTGGCCTGAACGATTCGGGCGGCGCCCGGATTCAGGAAGGCGTCGCCTCGCTCGGCGGATATGCCGAAGTGTTCCAGCGCAATGTGCTGGCATCGGGCGTGGTCCCCCAGATCAGCCTGATCATGGGCCCATGCGCGGGCGGCGCGGTCTATTCGCCCGCAATGACCGACTTCATCTTTATGGTGAAGGACAGCTCTTACATGTTTGTGACCGGGCCCGACGTGGTCAAAACCGTCACCAATGAAGAGGTCACGCAAGAGGAATTGGGCGGGGCCATCACCCATACGACCAAGACGTCCGTCGCCGATATTGCGTTTGAAAACGATCTGGAAACCTTGCTCGCGACGCGCGAATTTTTCAATTACCTGCCGCTTTCCAATCGCGAGGAAACGCCCGAGCAGCCCACCAATGATCCATGGGACCGCGAAGAGCCGAGCCTCGATACGATCATCCCGGACAATGCCAACCAACCTTATGACATGCATGAGGTGATCAAGAAGACATTGGACGAGGGCGATTTCTTTGAAATCCAACCGACCCATGCCGCCAATATCATTTGCGGCTTTGGCCGGGTGGAGGGGCGCACAGTGGGCGTGGTCGCGAACCAGCCTATGGTGCTTGCCGGCGTGCTCGATATTGCATCGTCCAAGAAAGCTGCGCGCTTTGTGCGGTTCTGCGATGCGTTTGATATTCCGATTGTGACCTTTGTCGATGTCCCCGGCTTCCTGCCCGGCACCGCGCAGGAATTGGGCGGGATCATCAAGCACGGGGCCAAATTGCTGTTCGCCTATGCCGAGGCGACTGTGCCCAAAATCACCATCATCACCCGCAAGGCCTATGGCGGCGCCTATGATGTGATGGCGTCAAAGCACCTTCGCGGTGACCTCAACTACGCCTGGCCCACCGCAGAGATCGCGGTGATGGGCGCGAAAGGCGCGGTGGAGATTATCTTCCGCAAGGACCGCGATGATCCCGACAAGATCGCGGAGAAAACCAAGGAATATGAAGACCGCTTTGCCAACCCCTTTGTGGCGGCGCAGCGCGGCTATATCGACGAGGTGATCCACCCGCACTCAACGCGGCGCAGG
>JABSPI010000273.1 GCA_013214365.1 Erythrobacter sp. | reverse complement strand
CTATGCCGGCAGCGTCGAGGCCGCGCGCGACCGGATCCCGGCGCAAGTGCGGCTCGAAACCCGTGCGCGCGAAGGGGGCTGGACCGCGGCCCTGCCCGATGATGCGCGGCGCGAGGGCGATTTTTTCTATTTCTCGCTCCCCGAAGGCGGGGTGGAACCGCTGCTCAAAAGCCTGATCGAAGGCGAAGCGGGCATTCTCTCGCTCTCGATCGAGCGGGCCGGATTGCACGATGCCTTTGTCGCGATCGCCGGCGAAGCGGCCGCCCGCCAACTCGAAGCCGACGCCCAAAGCCCGGCGTAATACGCGCCCCTTTTTGATAAGACCGGAACCCCATTCATGCCTACCAATTCTGCCAACTCGCGCCTGTCCTTTTTCGAGGCCGCATGGGTGATTGCGCGGCGCGATTTTGTCGCGGTCCTTTTTAGTCGCGCTTTCTTGTTCTTCCTGGTCGGGCCGCTCTTTCCGGTCTTGGTCGGCGGGCTGGCAGGGAGCATCGGCAAATCCACCTCGCAGCAAGTCGCCAGCATCGAGATCGGCGTGGCGATGAGCGCGAGCGACACCGCCGCGATGCTCCATGCAGCCAAGGTTTTGCGCCCGCAGATGGGCGGCGCTCTGCCGCCGATGTCGGCGATTGCCGCGGCGGGTGACGACCCCGATTTCAACCCGCGCGAATATCTGGTTAGCCGGCGCGGCAATTATGGCGCGATTGTCACCGGCACGCTCGCCAATCCCGATATTGTCGGCACCCAGCAGCAGGTCGAGCGATGGGCCGGACCGGTCGAATTGGTCGCAGCCAGCGCGCAGCAGGCCATGCCCACCAGCTATCCTAGCGCCCAACGCGATATCATCGCCACCAGCGCCTCGTCCGAGCGCAAGACCCGCATCCACACCGCCCAGGCGGCGCAAATGGTGCTGTTTTTGCTGACCATCATGCTGGGCGGGATGGTGCTCTCCAACCTGG
The DNA here is from genome assembly GCA_013214365.1 of Erythrobacter sp. Lineage (GTDB taxonomy): Bacteria > Pseudomonadota > Alphaproteobacteria > Sphingomonadales > Sphingomonadaceae > Erythrobacter. The sequence goes on along the minus strand of JABSPI010000273.1, from coordinate 3,997 downwards.
CTGAGGAGAAGGGCAATAAGATCATCGAAATCCTCGCCGCCGCTTTGCCGATGGATGCGGTGTTTATGGGCAAATTGTTCGCCATGCTCGGGGTCAGCTTTGTCGGGATTGCGGTGTGGGGCACGCTGGGCTGGGGCTTTTGGTCGGTGGCCGAGGACGCCATCGTCACCGTGACCCAGACCAATTACCGCGAATTGCCCGGCCCGGCGGTCGGCTGGCCGATCTTCGTCGTGCTGGGCGTGGTGTATTTCTCGATGGCCTATCTCCTGCTCGGCTCGTTGTTCCTAACGATTGGCGGCATGGCCTCCAGCGTGCGCGAAGTGCAGACCATGTCGATGCCCGTCACCATGATGCAATTGATGGTGTTTTTCATCGCGATGGCGACGGTGGCTGACACCGGATCGGGGCTCGAATTGTTTGCCATCACTTTCCCGCTATCCTCGCCCTTTGCGATGCTCGCACGGGCCGCGATTGAACCGGTCTTGTGGGTCCATGCGGCGGCGATCGTGTGGCAGGCAATCGCGGTGTTTGCGCTGGTCAAAGGCGGCTCGCTCTTGTTCCGCAAACGGGTGATGAAATCGGGCGGCGGCGGGCATGCATCCAAGCCGCGCGGATGGTTCGGGCGCGGGCGCGGCCGCGGCGCAAATGCCGACGATCATGGCGCCATGGAACCCGCCGAATAAGTGGTCTTTCGAAACCGACTATTGACAAGATTGTCAGTTAGGAGTTGGATAACAGACCAAAGAGAGGCCGGCGCATGTAAGAACTGGTCCCGCTAGGAGAGAGAGCTATGGCCAGCATTGCCCCCGAACGCCCGCAAGTCCAAACCTCCCCGACCGCTTATCAGGCGCTCAAGGACCATTACGAAAAACATCCCGAAGAGCGCCCGCACCATCCGCACAAATGGGATGTGAGCCGCTCGGACATCTATTTCGAAAACACCTGGCAGCCGATCTTTAAAGAGATGCAGGATGCAGGTCCGCTGCATTACATCCCCGAAAGCCCCTATGGCCCCTATTGGGCGGTGGTCGGGCACAAGGCGATCCAGCATATCGAGGCCTTGCCCGATATCTTCTCCTCAAGCTGGGAATATGGCGGGATCACCATTCTTGAACGGTTGAGCGATGAGGAATTGGCCAAAAGCGAGGCCGATCGCCGCGAATTGCCGATGTTCATCGCGATGGACCGCCCGCAACACACCGGCCAACGCCGCACTGTCGCGCCCAAATTCACCCCGTCCGCGATGAAGGAAATGGAAGTCGAAATCCGCCAGCGGACCGGCGAATTGCTCGACACATTGCCGCGCGGGGAAGTGTTTGATTGGGTCGACAAAGTGTCGATCGAGCTGACCACCGGCATGTTGGCGATCCTGTTCGGCTTTCCATGGGAAGATCGCCGCCACCTCACCTTCTGGTCGGATTGGTCGGGCGACACCGAATTGGCCGGCGTGCGCGAATTGGACGAAATGCGCTGGGGCTTCCTGCATGAAATGGGCGCCTATTTCCAATCGCTATGGGCCGAACGCTCCATGGACAAAGAGCCGGGCGATGACCTGATCAGCATGATGATCCATTCCGAGGCGATGAACCAGATGAGCCCAGAGGAATTTATGGGCAATCTGGTGCTGTTGATTGTGGGCGGCAATGACACCACCCGCAACACGATGAGCGGGATTATCCATTCGCTCGACGCCTTTCCCGACCAACGCAAACTCTATGAGGAAAATCCCGACCTCATCCCCAATGCGGTGCAGGAATGTCTGCGGTTCCAGACCCCGCTGGCGCATATGCGCCGCACCTGCACGCAGGACACCGAAGTGTTCGGCCAAACCATCAAACAAGGCGACAAGGTCGTGCTGTGGTATCTGGGCGCCAATCGCGAGGAGAGCGTGTTTCCCGATCCGCACAAGCTCGACATCACCCGCGACAACGCCAAGCGGCACATCGCCTTTGGCTATGGCATTCACCGCTGTGTCGGGGCGCGGCTGGCTGAATTGCAATTGCGGGTCCTGCTCGAAGAGATGCATGCCCGGCGGATGCGGGTCCATGTTGCGGGCGATGTCGAACGCGTGCGCGCCAATTTCGTGCACGGCTTCCGCAAGCTGGAAGTGGAAATCACCCAGTTCTGACACGCATGGCGATGGGGGCACGTGAAACCTTTCGCCCAATGCGCGCGTATTGGGGGATAGAACGAGGAGCCGATTATGCCGTTTGCACCCACCAATCGCCGCCATTTTCTTGCCGCCACCGGCATGGCTGTGGCCCTGCCCGCTCTGGCGGGATGTGGGGGCCCGGCGATCGATGTGCGCAAACAGCGCGCCTTCCGGATCACCAAGACCGAGGCGCAATGGCGCCGGCAATTGACCCGCCAGGAATATTATGTCCTGCGCGATGCCGGGACCGAACGCGCTTACACATCTCCGCTCAATGATGAAAAACGCACCGGCACCTTTGTGTGCGCGGGCTGCGGCAATGAATTGTATTCCTCCGCGCACAAATATGACAGCGGCACTGGCTGGCCCAGCTTCTGGCAAGCGATTGAAGAGGGCGCGGTGGGCACGTCGGTCGATTACAAGATCGGCTATGCCCGCACCGAAGTGCATTGCGCCGATTGCGGCGGGCATTTGGGCCATATTTTTGGCGACGGGCCGCGCCCGACCGGCAAACGCCATTGCATTAACGGCGTGGCGCTGGATTTCGTGCTGGCCTAGACCCGCTTTAGCGCGGCGGGGCGGCGATAATCCGCCACAATTGCACTTTGGACTGTGCGCCAAGATCGATCGGCTCAAGCCAATCGGGCGGCGTGCCATTGGCGAGATCGGCAACAAACCCATCAGGGGCAATCGCGCGATAAAGCTGCGCCTCGCCCAGATCGGGGCACAGCGCCACGTAAGAGGTGCCGCGCGCTTGCAATGCGGCATAAGCGGAAGGGCCGCTGCCCAAAGCGGTTTCGATCAGAACCTTCATCCCGGCATCGCCGCGATGGTGCCCGGTGGCAATGACGGTGTGATCGCTCACCAATAGCAGGCCCGGGCCCATATTGAGCGGCGCGAACACTTCGCCCGGGGCAAGGCCGGCGAGAATGGCGCCGCTATCCTCCAGCCGGCAGTCCCGCGGTTTGAGCGGGGCGCGCGCATTCGCCGCCCCAGTCGCGGCGTTCAAGGACGCATCCACAGGCGCGCTGAGATTGAGCGCATTGGTCGCCAAAATCGCCGGAAAGGCCGGGAAAATGACACAAATCAAACCGGCCATCCCCGCAAGGCGCCAAACCAGGCGAGGCAGCGCGCAAACCCTGCGCAGCCAGTCGCACAATTGCCACGCCAAAGGCGCCGCCGCCAAAGCGCAAGCCACCGCCGCAGCGCGCGAGACAAACAGGCTGATCAGCAATGCCGCGGCCAGAATGAGCGCGTAATCGCGCCAATAGGAGCGCAGCCAATCGCGCGCCGAGGTGGACAAATTGATCGCCGCGAACACGCCGACCGCAGGCGGGACGCTATATTGCAAAGCCGTGACCAGCGATTGCCGCCAGATCGGCATGCCTTCCGAGACATTGGCGTACCAATATTTGGCAACCACCGGGTCAAGCGCGGCAAAACCGCCCCCGCTCACACAATGCGGCGCGGTGTAGACCAACATGCCAAGCGCCCCGCCACCAGCGAGCGCAAAGCCCCCGATCAACGCGCCGCGCGAGACCGGATCCAACCGTGCCAGCACACTCAACACCGCCGCACCCCAGCCAAACATCGCCAGATGAACCGGGCTGATCGCGTCGCAATAGGTGGCCAATTGGCCAAGGCCGCGGGTCACAACAAACAGCAAGACGCTGAGGATCGCCAAAGCCTGGATCGCGCCGACCAACCAAAATCTGTCGGCGCGATTGCGCCACCACCGCACGGCCAGCACGGCAAATATCGCCGCCGCCAAAACCAGCCCTTCGATCGAAATCGCCAGCCACACCGCGCACACAGCGCCAATCGCCCACCCCCCCATCATCGGGG
>JABSPI010000272.1 GCA_013214365.1 Erythrobacter sp. | reverse complement strand
CGGCATAGGGGTCGATCGCCAGGCCCAGCGTCTGGGCCACCGCTTCGCCCAGATCGAACGCGTCGCCGCCATATTCGATCTCGTCGCAATCCTCGGCATCGAGCTCAACCTCGATCTCGGCGTCTTCATCCATCGCCGGATCAAGCGCGCTGTGTTCGACGAATTTGAGGTCGATTGCCTCTTCGATCTGGGCCGGGAAATCCTCGCCCGAAATGGCGCATGACTGGCGGATGGCGGCGCGCAAAGTGCCGGTTGCGCGGATCGCGCTGCCGCGCGCCTCGAGCGCGACCTCGGCGTGGAGGGTGTCGATCCCCGCAAGGCCAAACCGCGCGGCCAATGCGGCGCGTTCGGCGGCATCGGCATCGATCACGACCGGATCTGCGGGCAGCGCCTTGAGCTTGATCGGGCGCGGCAATTCATTGGTGGGGGCTGCGCTCATGCGACCGCTTTCGCTTTGAGCAGGTCCGCATCGCTGATCTCATCGAGCCGCTGCGCCAGCGCGAGCAAGCGGTCGGCAATGGCGGGGGCATATTGGTTTTCATCGACCCCTTCGCGAAACGTGACATTGCGCGCGACCGCTTGGGTCAAACGGGCATGATCGCGATCGACCAAAGCGCCGCGATAGGCGCCCAGCCGGCCGCCCAGCACGCTCATCAATTTGCCCATCCGTTTGCCCATCACCACATCATTGACGCCAAATTCGCGCAATTGCCCGTCCATGTCCTCGACAAACAATTCCGCCAGAAGCGCGCTTTGGGCGCGCATATCGCTGGCTTCGACCCGGACCATGATCGTGCACAGCACCGCCGTCACCAGATCAAATCGCCCGGCCACCGTGTCGGCAACCTCGCATTCATTGTAAAAAGCCGGTTCGCGCGCCAATTCGATCACGCGGTGCCAGAGCGGCCTCACCGCCTCGCGCGGGTCAGGGCCGGTGCCCAGCAGGCGGGAGATAAACGACATCAATATTCCTCAATAGAGCGATTATTTTAGGGCCTATAGCCCAGAAATCCGTGCAATTCACTCGCCATTCACCCGGATAAACCCAGCGCTATAGGCAAGGCGTCATTGCAAGGCTGTGCGTCACATCGTAAGGCCTGCATAAATATAGGCCGTGCGTGCAGCGCGGCAAGAGATACGAGCTTGTGACAGGAATAGACGGCACAATGAAAGTGACTGGTAACGCGACTGGATTTCAAACGCGTTCGTCGATGCGGACGATGGCAAAGGTGGCTGTGCTGGGATGCGCGGTCTTGGCGCTGGGCGCGTGTTCGTCGATTCGCGAATCGCGCGGCTTTGTGAACGACCCGCTGCTGGTGCGCACGGTCGAACCGGGCATTGACAATCGCCGCTCGGTCGAAGGGACTTTGGGCCGGCCAACTTTTGAAAGCCAATATGGCGAGGACACCTGGTATTACATTTCCAGTGTCACCGGGCGCCGGCCATTTGTGCGTCCGCGCATCCGCAACCATTCGGTTCTGGCGGTGCGTTTCGACGAGGCCGGCAATGTCGCCAGCGTCGAGCGCAGCGGGATCGAAGAGGTGGCCTTCCTCCAGCCCAATCGCGACAAGACCCCGACCTTGGGGATCGAACGCGGTTTTCTGGAAGATCTGTTCGGCAATATCGGCCAGGTCGGCGGGGTTGGTCCGGCGGGACCGGCTGGCCCGTAATCCGGGCGGCGAAAGCCGCGCTTTGCCCACGCCAAGCTTGACCCAGATTTCACAACGCCCATATCGCTCAGCATGAGTGATGACAAAGGCAGCCACGGCCTGACCCAGTGGCACGGCACAACCATTATTGGCGTCAAGCGCGCAGGCAAAGTCGTGATTGCGGGCGATGGCCAGGTGTCGATGGGCAACACCGTGATGAAGCCCAATGCGCGCAAAGTGCGCCGCATTGGTGCGGGCGAAAAAGTGGTTGCAGGCTTTGCCGGGGCCACCGCGGACGCCTTCACCCTGTTCGAGCGGCTCGAGACCAAGCTGGAACAATATTCGGGCCAATTGCTGCGCGCGGCGGTGGAATTGGCCAAGGATTGGCGGACCGACAAATATCTGCGCAATCTTGAGGCTTTGATGATTGTTGCCGATGAGGAAAGCCTGCTCGTCTTGACCGGCAATGGCGATGTGCTCGAACCCGAAGGCGGGATTGCCGCGATCGGGTCGGGCGGCAATTATGCGCTGGCCGCGGCGCGCGCATTGGCGGATTATGAAGAGGATGCCGAACAGATCGCGCGCAAGGCGATGGCGGTTGCGGCGGATATCTGCGTCTTCACCAATGGCAATCTGACCCTCGAAACCGTCTGACCGATTTGCGAGACTGAAAAATCATGGACAACCTTACCCCCAAGGCGATCGTTGCTGCGTTGGACGATCACATTATCGGCCAGCAAGACGCCAAACGCGCGGTTGCGGTGGCGCTGCGCAATCGCTGGCGCCGGCAAAGGCTGGGCGCGGAATTGAAAAACGAGGTCACGCCCAAAAACATTTTGATGATCGGCCCGACCGGCTGCGGCAAGACCGAGATCAGCCGTCGGCTGGCCAAGCTCGCTGAGGCGCCCTTCGTCAAGGTCGAGGCAACCAAATTCACCGAGGTCGGCTATGTCGGCCGCGATGTCGAACAGATCGCCCGCGATCTGGTCGAAGAGGCGATCCGGCTCGAAAAAGAACGCCGCCGCGAAAGCGTGCGCGAGGCCGCCAGCGAGGCGGCGATGGACCGTTTGCTGACCGCTTTGGTCGGCGACAACGCCTCCGAGGCCACCCGCGAGAGCTTTCGCGAACGCATCACCCAAAATGCGATGAACGATGTCGAGGTCGAAATCGAAGTCGCAGAAGCCGCCAACACCCCGTTCGATATGGGCAATATGGGCGGCAATATGCAGATGATCGATCTCAGCGATATGATGGGCAAAGCCTTTGGCCGCAAACCCACCAAAAAACGCAAGCTGCGCGTGCCCGATGCATGGGACAAGCTGGTCGATGAGGAGGCTGATAAGCGGCTCGATGACGAGGATGTGGCCCGTGTCGCATTGGAAAATGCCGAGACCAACGGGATCGTTTTCCTCGACGAGATCGACAAGATCGCCGTGTCCGATGTGCGCGGCGGCAGTGTCAGCCGCGAAGGCGTGCAGCGCGACCTGCTGCCTTTGATCGAGGGCACCACGGTGGCGACCAAATATGGTCCGATGAAAACCGACCATGTCCTGTTCATTGCCAGCGGCGCGTTCCACGTGGCCAAGCCGTCCGATATGTTGCCTGAATTGCAGGGGCGTTTGCCCATTCGGGTCAACCTGCGCGCGCTCACACAGGAGGATTTCGTCCGCATTCTGTCCGAGACGCGGGCCAATCTGGTGGAGCAATATCGCGCGCTGATCGGCACCGAAAAGGTCGAGCTCGATATCACCAAGGATGCGGTTGACGAAATCGCCACGATCGCCGCGCAGGTCAATGAAAGCGTCGAGAATATCGGCGCGCGCCGGTTGCAGACAGTGATGGAAAAACTGCTCGAAGATATCAGTTTCGAAGCCGAGGAACATGCCGGTGAAACCGTGACAATCGATGCCGCCTATGTGCGCGAGCGGTTGGGCGATTTGGCCGGGGATGCGGATTTGTCTAAATATATTTTGTAATTGCCCGATCGGGGGAATGGCGCGGGCCGACAAGGCGGGTGCCCGTTTGGATGGGGCCGTTTGGAGGGAATTGAGATGAAACCGGGAAGTGTCACCGACCTCAAAGCGATGATTTCCGGAATGGCTCCGACCCTGTCCGACACGCCCTATTGTTTCCAACCGCTTTCCGACACGCGCTTCATCCCCGACACCGCTTTTGCCCTGATCCGCGAGGCAGAAGGGGCGGCGTGTATTTTGCCTCACACCGCCGCCGCCACTGGCGCGGCGCAATTTGCGCAGATCACCTTAAACGTGCATTCCGATCTCGAAGCGGTGGGTTTGACCGCGGCGGTTTCGGGCGCGCTGGCGGCATCGGGGATTGCTTGTAATGTGGTGGCCGGCCTGCATCATGACCATTTGTTTGTGCCGTGGGACAAGCGCGGCGAGGCGCTCGATCTGTTGGAGCGGCTCAGCCGCGAGGCGCATCGCTAGGCCCCTCGGCCCGCGCGCCGCGCCGCGTGTCCGGCTTTATTGCGCGGGCTGGGGCTCGCGCTTTTCCTGGGCTTGGCGGTTCCACATTTCGGCATAGAGCCCGCCGCTGGCGAGCAATTGTTCATGCGTGCCGCTCTGCGCCAGCCGCCCGCCATCGAGCACAAGAATCCGGTCCGCATCAGCAATGGTCGACAATCGGTGCGCGATCGCAATCGTGGTGCGCCCCTTGGCCAGCCGTTTGAGCGTGCCCAGAATGTCCTGCTCGGTGCGGGTGTCGAGCGCGCTGGTCGCCTCGTCGAGCAGCAGGATTGGCGGGTTCTTGACCAGAGTGCGGGCAATCGCGACCCGCTGCTTCTCGCCGCCCGACAATTTCAGCCCGCGTTCCCCCACCAGCGTGTCGAACCCGTCGGGCATGCGTTCGATCAAGGGCATGAGCGCTGCATCGCGCGCGGCGTTTGCAACCGTCTCGTCATCGGCATGTTCGGCGCCATAGGCGATATTATAGGCCAAGGTGTCGTTGAACAGGACGCTGTCTTGCGGGACGATGCCGATCGCGGCGCGCACGCTGTCTTGGGTGGCCAGCGCAATATCGGTGCCATCGATCATGACCCGCCCTTCTTGCGGATCGTAAAAGCGGAACAAGAGCCGTGCGATCGTGCTTTTGCCTGCGCCCGATGGTCCTACAATCGCGACGGTTGATCCGGCGGGCACATTAAAGCTGAGCCCGTTGAGGATGGTGCGCTCGGGCTCGTAGCCAAAGGTGACATTGTCGAACCTGATCGAGGGCTCGCTAATGCTGAGCGCGCGCGCGCCGGGCGCGTCCTCCACCTCCACCGCAGTGTCGATCAGGCGGAACATTTCGGCCATATCGACCAGCCCTTGGCGGATCGTGCGATAGACCCAGCCCAACAGGTCGAGCGGGCGA
>JABSPI010000028.1 GCA_013214365.1 Erythrobacter sp. | reverse complement strand
CACCGCAAAAGACATCGTGATTGCGACCGGCTCCAGCGTCACCCCCCTTCCCGGTGTCGAAGTCGACAATGCCAAAAAGCGCATCGTTGACAGCACCGGCGCGCTCGAACTTGAAGAAGTGCCAGAGCATCTCGTGGTTATTGGCGGCGGCGTGATCGGCCTTGAACTGGGCAGCGTGTGGCGCCGTTTGGGCGCGAAGGTCACCGTGGTTGAATTCCTCGACAAGCTGCTGCCCGGCATGGACGAGGAAGTGCGCAAGGAATCGGCCAAGATCTTCAAGAAGCAGGGCATGGAAATGATGCTCGGCCACAAGGTCACCGGCGCCGATGTCAAAGGCAAGAAAGTCACGCTTACAGTTGAGAAATCGGCCGGCGGCGATGAGCAGAAAATCGAAGCCAGTCACGTGCTGGTCGCGATCGGGCGTCGCCCCAACACCGATGGTTTGGAACTGGATCGCGCTGGCCTTGCGGTTGACAATCGCGGCCGGGTTGAAATCGATCACGATTTCCGAACCGGCGTCGAGAATATCTGGGCGATTGGTGATGTGGTTAAAGGCCCGATGCTGGCGCACAAAGCCGAAGATGAAGGCATCGCAGTGGCAGAAAACATTGCCGGCCTCACCGGTATTGTGAACCACGATGTGATCCCCAGCGTCGTCTACACCGCGCCCGAAATCGCCGGGGTTGGCTTGACCCAGGAAGAGGCGATCGAAAAGGCAGGCGGCGACAAAAAGGCGGTCAAAGTCGGCAAGTTCCCGATGATGGCCAACAGCCGCGCCAAAGCGAACCGCGACACCGACGGCTTCGTCAAAGTGATCGCAGACGCCGAAACCGACCGCGTGATCGGGGTATGGATGGTCAACACTCTGGCCGGCACCATGATCGCGCAGGCTGCGCAAGCGATGGAATTTGGCGCGACATCTGAAGACATCGCCTACACCTGTCACGCCCACCCCACCCACGCCGAAGCCTTCAAAGAAGCGGCAATGGCGGTTCAGGGTAAGCCGATCCACATCTAAACCATATTACGTCTGGCCCGCCCTAAACCCCGGCGGGCCGACACATCCAATACAGTTTCGAGAAGGACCATTCGTATCCGATCCTCGTGATGCGCAACAATCATGCATGGCCGGCGTTGCCCTTCGCGCGGCGCTCGCCTAACCCTCTCGTAAATGAGAGGGAATTGAACGCATGGCTTACCCGCAATTGACCGACAAACCCGGCGCGTTGGAAACCGCCTCTGCCATTCGTGCTGGCCAATTGAGCGCCGCCGAAGCGGTCGACGCAGCGATCCTTCGGGTCGAACATCTGGACACGGCGATCAACGCCCTGGCCGTGCCCGATTTCGAACGCGCTGCGGCGCGGGCCAAAGCGTTGGATGCCGCCGGCCCAAGCGATGATCAGCCGCTGTTTGGCGTGCCGATGACGATTAAGGAAAGCTTTGAGGTCGAGGGGCTGCAAAGCTGTTGGGGCCATCAAGAACTGATCGATTACATCGCACCGCGCGATTCCGAATTGGTGCGCCGATTGAAAGCGGCAGGCGCGATCATTATTGGCAAGACCAACGTTCCTATTGATCTGTCTGATTGGCAAAGCTTCAACCCGGTCTATGGCCGGTCGACCAACCCCCACAATTCGGGGCGCTCGCCCGGTGGATCTTCAGGCGGCAGCGCAGCCGCAGTGGCAAGCGGCATGGTGCCGATGGAATATGGTACTGATATTGGCGGATCGGTGCGAGTCCCTGCGCATTTCTGCGGCGTTTGGGGGCACAAGACAACGTGGAAGCTGGTTTCCAAACAAGGCCATGACCACCCCATGATGGCGCGCCGCGATGGTTTTGTCGCCGCGCATGATGGCGTGCTTTCCATCGCTGGCCCATTGACCCGTAATGCAGCCGATCTTGCGCTGCTGACGCAATTGGGCGCGCAATATTCGCTGTCCTGCGCGCAAAAGCCGCTCTCGCAATGCCGCCTGCTGGCGATCACCGATTATCCCGGTAGCCCGCTTGACGCGAGCGTCGCTGATCCCACGGAGGCGGCGATCAAGGCGCTTCAGGATGCAGGGATCACGATCGACCGCACCAGCGACCTGACCCCTGACCTCGCCGCACAACAAGAAACCTATATGCGCATGCTCAATATCGCCATGGCACGCGGCGCGCCTTCGCCCGATGGCAAACGCGCGAGCGCAAGCGATTGGTTCGATCTGCTCGACGCGCAAGCCGTCAGCGAATTTCAATGGGCGCGCTTGTTTGATGAATATGATTTTGTCCTCGCCCCGCCCGCGCCTGTGCTGGCGGTTAAACATTGCGAGACACAGATGTTCCAAACCAATCTGCAGATTAACGGCGTTGAAGATCCCGCCGCCAATGGTTTGGCGTGGGCGGGGATTGCGTCCTTCCCCAACCTGCCCTCCACCGTGCTACCGATCGGTTCAGGCACTTACGAAGGGGCCGAATTGCCTTGCGGCATGCAGGTGATGGGCCCGTGGATGCGCGATCTCGATTGCATCCATGCCGCCGATCAAATCGCTAAAATCTTGCACGGCTAGCCGCAAGGCTCCATGGGCGCACCATGGCACAACAATCTCTCATGCGCCGCTTTGCGCAATGGCATATCTGGCTAGGCTGGCTGGTCGGCGTTCCGATCGTGATGTGGGTCGCGAGTGGGCTGTTTATGGTGATCAAACCGATTGAACAGGTCCGCGGCGAACATCTGCGCACTCCTCAGGCGCAGATGCCTCTGGTAATCGAGGGCAGCGAAATTGCGACACAAGACGCTGCACTCAAAGAGATGCGTGTGGTGATGCAGAACGGCAGAGCGGTTGCCATCCTAACCGGATTGGATGGGGCAACATCGCGGGTCGATTTGGAGAATGACACCCCCATTCCAGCAATTGACGCGGCCGGAGCGCGCGAGATCGCGGCCCAGGGAATTGTTGGCGGCGGGGCGGTTCGCGAGGTAACCTTTTACTCCGCACAGGACGTGCCGTTTGATTTTCGTCGCCCCATGCCAGTTTGGCAAGTCGCCTTGGATGATGGCAGGCATGTCTATATTGGCCGCGATACTGGCCAGATTGAGGCGGTGCGGACACGTTGGTGGCGCTGGTTCGATTTTGCTTGGGGCGTGCATATCATGGATTTGTCGGAACGCTCCGACACCAGCCATCCAATCCTGATCGGATTTGCCGCGCTTTCGCTCACGGGCGCAATTTTGGGATGTGTTTTGATGTTCCGCCGTCGCAAAGCGAAGGTTAAGGTAAAAGCGGAAACCTTGGCATGAACGAGGTTGGCCTCACTCCGATATTGGACCTCATCGATCTTGCGGGGATTGCGGTGTTTGCGCTGTCTGGCGCGTTGGTTGCTGCGCGCGAGCGTCAGACATTTGTCACTATGGGCTTTTTCGCGCTGGTGACGGGCGTTGGTGGGGGAACAGTGCGTGATCTGTTGATCGATGCACCGGTCTTCTGGGTGACCGATCCTTGGGTGCCGATTGTGTGTTTGGGAACGGCTCTTGCCGTTTGGTTCAGCCCGGTTGATCGATGGGAAGGCAAGCTGCTTAATTATGCCGATGCCTTGGGTCTTGCCGCCTATGCCGTACTGGGCAGCGCCAAGGCGATCACTTATGGCATCCCCCCTGTTCCCGCGATCCTAATGGGGATCATCACGGGCTGCGTCGGCGGGGTTATCCGCGATGTTGTTGCAGGCAGGCCTTCGATCATCATGCAGCCAGAATTGTACGTCACCGCCGCTGCTCTGAGCGCCGCGCTAACTGGGGTGGGTATGCAGGTCGCAGGGGTTTTTGGCATTGCCAATGGATGGGTTTGGGTGATTGCCTTTGCCTCCGGCGTCACCTTGCGCGCGGCGGCGATCCATTACGAATGGGGTCTTCCCAGCTACGGCGGAGAAAGCGGGAAAGAGATGAGCGAGGATGCCGCAGATCTTGGTTCGCCCACGGACAAACGCAAGCCCTGACCACCCGCCGTCACACCCTCAGCAAGGCAGCGCCAAATGTGCCGCCGGCTTTGACTTAGTCACGCCGCTCCTCGCCTGGCAATGGACCACCGGGATAGGCCGGCATAGGCTGATCCCCGTCAATATCGACCAATGGGCGCGCGCCATCATCAATAACGCCATATGTGTCGTTGTAGGCAACGTCCACGCCGCGCGCGCTGCCGGTTTGTTGATCGGGCGATTGCGGGGGCAAGGATGCTCGCGCCGCCGCATAGCTTTGATCAGACCATTGCCCATCCGCTTTGCTTTGGCCCGCTCCGGCCAAACCACTGTAATCGATCGACGAGATCTGGCCATTATTGTCGATCTGACAAGAAAAACCTGACCCGTTGAACAAGGTGCCCGACACGACCCATCCCGATGCCAGGCGGTTGGCCGTATCAACCGTGCCCACCCGCACATCACGCTCAATCTGGCTGCGACATTGTCGCACTGCACTGTCGATACCGGAGCCACCGGACGTGCGTGCGTTCGTTGCAGAGGTCGCGTTTGCCTGTTCATAGCGGCGACGCTGCTCAGCGCGCTCCTGCTCGCGGCGATTGTCATTGCTCGCAGCGCTGGCGATTGCGGCGATGCCGCCAATGATCAAAGCCCCGGCCAAAATGTCACCGCCATCGATCCCGTCATCGTGATAATAATGATGATGGCGGTGACGATAACGTCGACGGTGGTGTGCGGCGGTTTCGGCTTCTGGATCGAAACCTGTCGCATCAAGATCAGCCGGAAAGATGCCCTGCCCAAGCGGGGACACAGGTTGAACCGGTCCATCGCTCGACGCATCAAGCGCATATGCTGGCGTTGCCGCCATGGAAAGACCTGCGATGATGCACGCCAATGGCGCCATCGCACCGGTCTTACTGGAATGATTAGGAATTTGAGCCACAGGCACCTCCTGTTGATGCAATCACATTTTGGGTGAGCGACCACCAAGCGCTCAAGCTTGCGCTATGCATAAGCCGATCAGGCTTGACCTTGGCTGAACCATTGGCCGACCAACCCAGTCAGAACGCGAAAGCGGCGATGCTTGCGCGTTTGTAAAGCGCAAGCACGTTGCCGCGCAGATCCTGCTTAACGCAGACCGCGGATCCCGCTGAAATCGACCTGCGGACGGTTGCCGCGTTCAAAGTAGCAGGTGAACCGGCCACGATCATCATTGCGACCGCGATAGCCAGGCCGTCCGGCAACCTCCATACGCCCGCGCACACGGTAACCATAGCGCGTCCGATCGATGTCGCGGATTTGGGTCACGTTGGCATACCGCCATCCACCGAACCTGCGCGCCTGCCGCTCGGCGCTGCGCACGCAGCGTTCCACCGCCCGGCGGGCAGCGCGGCGGCCCTCAAAATTATAGCCATAGCGAACCCGGCCATTGTAAATATGGCCATCATAGCGCCGGTCGCGGTAGTGACGATCATCATCGCCATCAAATGCTCCGGCCAAGGCCGCTATTCCGCCAATTATCAGCGCGCCAGCGATGACATCACCTGCATCAATCCCATCATCGCGATGGCGGTCATCAGCCATTGCGGGGCTCGCAGTGCCTAGGGCCATCGCACCTGCCACAGCAGTCCCAAGCGCGCCTTTGGAGAGCGTCGTTTTGAAATTTCTCATTGGGTTCATCCTCGCCTAGTCAGTGATCGGGGCCATTCCCGTTCACCATAGGGTCGATTTAGATGAACAAACCTGATGCCAGACTGAGTGACGCTTGCAGCTTTTGTTCAGGTTGAAGGGCGTTTACCTGAATGGACTGCACAGGCTTTCGCGGATTACTCCTCGAGAGCCGCGAGCACATCGCGGGTGAACGCGGCGATATCAAACCGGGTGCCAACCATGTCTTCGCCACGGCGCACGATGACAACATCGCGGGAGGGCACGATGACCAAATACTGCCCACGATTACCTAGGGCTGCGATCGTGTCAGCTGGGACGCCTTCGACATCATTGAACAACCACCAGCCAGCGCCATAGCCAAAATTGCTTCCCTCAGGCTGTGGACCGCTGGGTGCCGACACGTATTCAAGCCAATTTTCAGGCAGCAATCTCATCCCATCGGGTGCCACTCCATCATTGAGATAGAGTTGCCCAAGGGCGGCCAGATCGGGTGCAGTGGCCCAAACTTGGCTCGAAAGGATGTAATCCCCCACCCAATCGGTCTCAGCGACAGTATGCACCATCCCGGCCGCTGCAAAAAAATCGGCAGGCTCCACGGATTTGTCCGTATCTGTGATCGCTTTGACCGCCATCAGCGTGTCATTATTCGCGTAGCGATACTTGGTGCCAGGTTCGTGGATAAGCGGCCAGTTGGTTGCTGTCTCCTCAACCGTGGAGCCCCCTGCATAGAGCGGATCGGTGCGGTTGCCCGGAGTATCGGAATAGCGGCCCGATGCCATGCGCAAGAGATGGTCGATGGTGATCGCGCGGCGCGCATCATCCCGCCATTCCTCTCGTCCAGTGCGGTGATTCACGTCCACCTGACCTTGGTGAACCGCCGCACCTATCAACGTTGCAGCGATACTCTTGGCGACGGACCATGTGCGTTGCGGCGTCCTTTCATCGAAGCCCTTCTTATAACTCGCCACTTGTGTGAGCCCGTTACCCCTGGAATTCAGGCGCACCAAGACTGCAGTGGTTCGAGTTCCATCGCCATATTTTTCAGACAGAGCATCGGCAACTGCGGTTTGTAGCTTGGTTGACTCAGGTGCCGCCCCAATTTCGACTGGCTCTCCCACTGGAAAGAGCTCAGGCTCGGCCTTTGGCTCTGGGTCATCTCGAGTAGTCAGGTAAGGCTCCCACTCTTGTGGAGCAGGCACCATCCCTATCGGTGCAAGACGGCATCCGCCGGTCCAAGTAGCATTGGCATAGCGCGCAGGCATATCTTCAGCCCACAACACCTCTACTCGCGCGACACTTCCCTCCTCGCTCCGAACAATCCGGTAGTCGAGCTCACGCACAATCCCATCGATCGCGTCGTAAACGCCGGTCAACTCCCACTCATGTACGCTCTCAGGCGTACGCGTGGTTCCATTGCGTTCCGCATTGGCGATTGCGCCGCACATAAACAGCGCCTTATACCCAGCAGCAAGCGCAAGATTGTAGCGCTCATCTAGACGTTCTTGGGCGCTTTGTGCGGCGGCAGAAATACTAAAGGCTAGCGCCGCTCCGGCGAGGATGAGTTTCTTCATGGGCGCACACACTAAGCCTATGGGTACAAAAGAAAAGGGCCCGCAGGATTGCTCCTGCAGGCCCTTCCTTGTCTCTTAGTCGAAGCGCTTATGCAGCGGCTTCTGCTTCGGCGTATTCGTCCACCTGGCTCATATCTGGACCGGAGTCCTGACCCTTGGCATCTTCGTCGCGATCGACAAATTCGATGATCGCGGTCTGCGCGCTGTCGCTGGCGCGCGGGCCAGCTTTGATGACGCGCGTGTAACCGCCATCGCGGTCTTTGTAACGCTCGGCCAGCACGTCAAACAGCTTCTTCAGCTGCGTTTCGTCCTGAAGACGGCTCTGCGCAAGGCGACGGTTCGACAGGCCGCCGCGCTTTGCCAGCGTGATCAGCTTCTCAACATAAGGACGCAATTCTTTCGCTTTCGCTTCGGTCGTAAAGATCTGCTCGTGCTTGATCAGAGCGGCCGACATGTTGCGGAACAGGGCCTTGCGGTGACCTGATTTGCGCGAAAGTTTGCGCTGTGAAATTCCGTGACGCATTGTTTTTTCCTTCGTTTGTAAAGGGGCCGTGTAAGGTACCCCAGTGCTGGCGGCGCTTAAGGTGCGCCGCCGGAACCCATTTAGCCGAGCAGCTCTTGTTCGAGCTTCTTAGCCATTTCTTCGATGTTTTCAGGCGGCCATCCGGGGATGTCCATGCCCAAACGCAGACCCATCGACGACAGCACTTCCTTGATTTCGTTCAAAGATTTGCGGCCGAAGTTCGGGGTGCGCAGCATCTCGGCTTCGGTCTTCTGAACCAAGTCGCCGATATAGATGATGTTGTCGTTCTTGAGGCAATTGGCCGAACGCACCGACAATTCCAACTCGTCGACCTTCTTGAGCAGGTAACGGTTGAGCTGGTTGGCATCGTCCTCTTGCGGGGTCGCTGCCTGACCAATCATGGCCGATTGCGGTTGCGGAATGCCATCTTCGAAGTGGACAAACAATGTCAGCTGGTCCTGAAGAATACGCGCAGCATAGGCCACAGCATCTTCCGGAGTGACAGTGCCGTCGGTTTCGACAGTCAGCGACAGCTTATCAAAGTCGAGTTCCTGGCCAACACGGGCGTTCTCGACCTTGTAGCTGACCTGGCGAACAGGCGAATACAGCGAGTCGACCGGGATCAGCCCGATCGGCGCGTCAACCGGACGGTTCTGCACAGCAGGCGCATAACCTTTGCCCACGTCAGCGGTCAGCTCCATATTGAGCGTTGCGCCTTCGTCCAGGTGGCAAAGAACCAAGTCCTTATTCATAACTTCGATGTCGCCCGTGACGGCGATATCGCCAGCCTTCACCTCGGCCGGACCGGTCACGGAAAGCTGCAGACGCTTGGCACCCTCGCCTTCCATTTTCAAAGCAATCTGCTTCACGTTGAGCACGATATCGGTCACATCTTCGCGCACACCAGCGAGCGAGGAGAATTCGTGCAGCACATTCTCGATCTTGATCGAGGTGATAGCGGCGCCCTGCAATGAGGACAGCAAAACGCGGCGCAATGCATTACCAAGCGTCAAGCCAAAGCCGCGTTCCAGCGGTTCAGCGACAAAGGTAGTCTTGCGATCTTTGTCGCCGCCTTCCTTGATTTCAAGGGTGTTGGGTTTCTTCAGTTCCTGCCAGTTCTTCGTGTTGACGGACATGGATTTCCCCTAGTTCGCTTACGTAAGCGGTTCAGTTTCAAGGTTGGGTCCGGAACGCTCGTCAGCGCAATCCGGCCCAGTCAGGTTGCGGCGCCCTCATCCGAACGCCGCTTCCCAAATCGGATCAGACGCGGCGACGCTTTGACGGACGCACACCGTTGTGCGGGATCGGGGTCACATCACGGATAGAAGTGATGTTAAAGCCCACTGCAGCCAATCCGCGCAGCGCACTTTCACGGCCCGAACCCGGACCTTTCACTTCCACCTCAAGAGTGCGCACGCCGTGCTCAGCAGCTTTCTTGCCTGCATCGTCAGCAGCAACCTGGGCGGCATAAGGAGTCGATTTACGGCTCCCCTTAAAGCCCATCATGCCAGCCGAGGACCAGCTGATCGCATTGCCTTGCGCATCGGTGAT
>JABSPI010000271.1 GCA_013214365.1 Erythrobacter sp. | reverse complement strand
GGCAAATCCTCGGCAAAGGCGGGCACTTTCATCACGCGCGGCTTGTCCGCCACACCGCGGTGGGCCGCGTCAGTGCGTAAAATCCGTGCAAATTCGCGGTAGATCGGGGCGGGGTCGCGCGCCTCGCTCCATGCCGAATAATCGGGGATGTGCCATTGCGATTCGTAAATCGAATGGTGCAGCGCGGCCGAAATCCACGCCAGCTCCTCCTCAACTTGCGCCGGGGCCATAGGGTGGATCGATTGCATCCACGGATTGAGCGCGCCCAGCATAGCCAGCTCAAACGCCGATTTCATCCGCGCCAGCCCCCTTGCCGCCGGCACCGGATGATAGGCGTCCTGATAACGGGTATGGGCATGCGCGGGATCGGCGGCGAGCAATTTGTGAATCCGGGTTGTGCCCGATCGCATATGTCCGATCACAATGATCGGCGGGGCCAAAGCGGTGTCGAGCATAGCGCCATTGGCGCGCCACATCCGCCCAAAGGCCAGCCGGTTCTTGATCACCCGGGTCAATTGCCCCCACGCCATCGCCCGGCCCAATGCGTTGAGCCGCGCCTGATCGCACGCAGACTGGCTCAATCGTTCGAGCCGGCTGCGAAAATCTTCGACATCTGCCTCGCACCGGCCGCCCGTTTCGGCATTTGCGGCGTGCGCGCCGAAGGATTTGCTCGCCATTGCCCAAAGCGCATCGGGATCGAGTTCGGGCGGCGGCAACCATCCTTTGGCCCATGCTTTGGTGAGGAAATCATTCGCCCGGTCCGCCAGAGCCCCGCGTGCCAGCGGGTGATCGCGCACGGGAGCCGAACGCCGCGCGATCATCCGGCCTGTCCGTGGCCTTGATCGTGGGTTTTGGGCAAGGGTGTGGGGCGCGCGGCAAAATCACTGCGCGTGACATAAGCCTCCAACGCGCGGGCATAGAGCTGGTGCTCCGCGATCAACACCCGCGCGGCGAGAGTTCCGGGCGTGTCGCCGGGGATAATGGCGACCTCGCTGCGGCCCAATATCGCCCCGCTGTCGAGTTCGGGGGTCACCACATGGACAGTGCAGCCGGCGACCTCGTCGCCTTCTTCAAGCGCGCGGGCATGGGTGTGGAGCCCTTTATATTTGGGCAGGAGCGAGGGGTGGATATTGATAATCGCATCTTCCCACGCGCTCACAAAACTTTCAGGCAGGATGCGCATAAAGCCCGCCAGCGCGATGATATCTGCCCCTGCGGCCTGCGCGGTTTGGCTGAGCCGGTCGAAAAAGGCTGCTTTCTCGCCCTTTTTGGGCTTGTCCAGCCGCACCACCGAAACGCCTTCACCCTCAGCCAGATCAAGGCCGGGGGCGGCCGGATTGTCGCCGGTCACCAGAACAATCTCATACGGGCAATCGGCACGCCGCGAGGCGTAGAGCAAAGCGGCCATGTTCGATCCGGTGCCCGAAATAAACACCGCCACCTTCGCCCGGGCGGATCCAGACCCGCCGGATGGGGCCAAAGATGGGGCGTTATCAGGCGAGATGGGTCGCCTCCCAATCGGATTGCGCGCTCCACGTGCCGCGCGATCCGCGCACGCTGCAGCCCTTTTTACCCGCTTCGATCACGCCCACTTGCACCACGGTTTCGCCCGCTTCTTCCAGCCGCCGCGTCACCTCGGCAGTATCATCAGGCGCAATCGCCAGAACCATGCCGACCCCGCAATTAAACGTGCGCGCCATTTCCTCAGGCTCGATCGCGCCTTGCGCTTGCAAAAACGCCATCAGGCGCGGTTGTTCCCACAGATCAGCATTGACCCGGGCATGCGCGCCGTCAGGCAGGATGCGCGGGATATTTTCCAGCAGCCCCCCGCCCGTAATATGCGCCAGCGCATGGACCAGTCCATCGCGCACCACCGGCAACAGGCTCGCGACATAGATGCGGGTCGGCTCGATCAGGGCATCGATCAACAATTGGTCGGAGTTAAACAAAGCGGGCCGGTCCAATTTCCATCCCTTGTCCGCGGCCAAACGGCGGACCAGCGAATAGCCGTTGGAATGCACGCCTGAACTGGCCAGCCCGATCAAGACATCGCCCGGCGCGACCTGATCGCCGGTTAATTGCTCGCCGCGTTCGACTGCGCCCACGCAGAACCCGGCCAGATCATAGTCGCCATCGGCATACATTCCGGGCATTTCCGCGGTCTCGCCCCCGATCAATGCGCAACCGGCCTGTTTGCAGCCATCCGCAATTCCGGCGACCACCCGTTCGGCAATGCCATTTTCCAGCTTGCCGGTGGCGAAATAGTCGAGGAAGAAGAGCGGCTCTGCGCCTTGCACAATCAAATCATTCACGCACATCGCGACCAGATCGATCCCGACGCTGTCATGGCGGTCATAATCGATAGCCAGTTTCAGCTTGGTCCCAACCCCGTCATTGCCCGCGACCAGAAGCGGGTCTTTATACCCGGCTGCTTTGGGGTCGAAGAAGCCGCCAAATCCGCCAAGGTCGCTGGTCGCGCCGGGGCGCGCAGTGGCTTTGGCCAGAGGGGCGATCGCTTTGATCAAAGCATTGCCCGCATCGATCGAGACGCCGGCATCGGCGTAGGTGTAGGGTGAATTTTTACCAGACATAGGTCCGCTTTACCCATTCAGGCTTGGAATTCCACTTCGCATTGGGCAAAGACGCTCAATATTTCCCCGATGGCACGCATTGTGACCCTTTCTGGCCCGAATTTGAGCGCCCTTTTGCCCCTCCGCTGGGTGGTGGCGTGCTTTGGTGCGCTGATTCTGCTGGCTGGAGGATTTGCATTGGTGGTTGCGCAGGTGTCAGGGAATCGGGGAATCGCCCCGATCGCATCGAGCGCGGATATCGAAGTGCGCGGGATCGATGTCGACACACGCGGCGACAATGCCGAGGAGGCGCGCGAGCGCGGCTGGCGCCAAGCGCAGCGCGATGCATGGCAACGTGTGGGCGGCCCCGAGGTAAGCGATGCCGACTTGGCCGGGATGGTGTCCGCGATCGTTATCCAGCGCGAACGGATCGGTCCCAAACGCTATGTCGCGACTTTGGGTGTCACGTTTGACCGTCAACGCTCGGCGCGGTTTTTGGGCGGCGCGCGCCAAGCGCGTTCATCGGCCCCGATGTTGGTGATCCCGGTGATGGTCAGCGCGGGCGCCTTCACCACATTTGAAGCGCGCAATCCATGGCAACGCGCCTGGGCCGAATTCAGCCCGGGGCGCAGCCGCATCGATTATGTCCGGCCCAGCGGGGCAGGGGGCGATTCGCTGTTGCTCAATTTTGGCCAGTCCGGCCGCCGCAGCCGCGCCTGGTGGCGCACCACGCTCGATCAGTTTGCCGCGGCCGATGCGCTCACCCCGATCGCGCGGATCGAACCGCAATTTCCCGGAGGCCCGATCACCGGCACATTCACCGCCCGCTATGGCCCCGACAGCAAAGTGTTGGGCAGTTTCCAACTCAGCGCCCAGGGGCCGGGGCAATTGCCCGACATGCTAGGCGATGCGGTCGAACGGCTCGACCGGATCTATGAACAGGCATTGGTCGAGGGCAAGCTCACCCCTGATCCCACGCTCAATCTGGGCGGGTCGGGCCAAATCGACCCCGCATTGCAGCGTCTGGTCGATATCGGACAGGCGATCCGCGAGCGTGAGCGTTTGGCCGCAGAGGCAGCGGCCAATGGCGGGGTGTTCCCGATGACAGTTGGACCGGGCGATGGCGCGGATGGGACGGCGCCGGGCACGCCAGCGGCGCAAGCCACGATAGAGCCCGAGGACCAGATCAACGTGGTGGTGCAATTCGCAACGCCTGATCCCTCCACATTTGACGCCGCTTTGACCAATATGCGCGCGGTTCCCGGCGTGCGTTCTTTGTCAGTAACCAGCACGGCCATGGGCGGCACGTCGGTGATGAATGTAACCTATCGCGGCGATGTCGGCGCTTTGGCCGGGGCGCTGCGGGATCGCGGCTTTGCAGTGCGCGAGAGCGGCAACACGCTCTCGATCAGCCGCTAAAGCGCGGCGGGCGCGGGGCTTTGGTCATGGCGAAACCCTCCATCCCAACACAGATCGCGCTGCCTTTGGTAGCGGACCATCGCGGGCATTCGCGCCGGGTGGTGATCGGCAATGGCAATGCCGGCGTGATCGAGGCGCTCCAATCGCCGGACACTTGGCCGTTTCACACTGCGGTTCTGACCGGGCCGCCGCGATCAGGCAAATCGATGATCGCGCAATGGGCAAGCGGTCAGGGGATCGACACGATCGACAATGCCGACATGGCCGATGAAGCGGAGGTGTTTCACCGCTGGAATGCGGTGCAACAGGGCGGATCGCGCGCCGGCCAGCCGCTCTTGCTGATCGCCAATGCAACCCCGTGGGACATCACTTTGCCCGATCTCAAATCGCGGCTGGGCGGGTCATTGCAACTGGCCATTACGCAACCCGATGATGCGATGGCCGCCGCCCTGATCGAGGCCCATGCCGAGGCGCGCGGGCTGACTTTGGCGGATGGCGCGGCCGATTATCTGGTCCCGCGCAGCGCCCGCAGTTTTGCCGATATCGAGGCGTTGGTGGCGACAATTGACCGCATCAGCCTTGAACGCGCGAGCGCGGCCACCATGTCTGTGTGGAGAGCGGCGCTGGAAGCTTTGCATGGGCCCGAACAACAAAAGCTGTTGTAGCGGTTATTTGCTTTTCGCTGCATTTGGTGGGAGTAACAGGTCATGTTCACGCGCCTGAAAACCTATCTGGACTCGGTGCGAAGCCGCGATCCCGCGCCGCGTTCGCGTTGGGAAATCCTGCTTTATCCCGGGGTTTGGGCGTTGGGTTTCCATCGCCTTGCGCATTGGCTGTTTTACGCCAAGCTCTATTTTCTGGCGCGCATGGTCAACCATATCAGCCGGCTTTTGACCGCGATTGATATCCACCCCGGCGCGCGGATCGGCAAGAACCTGTTCATTGATCATGGCTTTACCGTCATCGGCGAAACCGCCGAAATCGGTGACAATGTGACGATCTATCAATGCGTGACTTTGGGCGGGACCAATCC
>JABSPI010000270.1 GCA_013214365.1 Erythrobacter sp. | reverse complement strand
TTCTGATCGGGCATTCGGTGCGCTGGGCGGTGCCGTTTATCTTTATCGTGATCGCGGCCTCGTCAGTGCAAATCCTGTTCCCTGGCCCGTTCACCAATTGGTTGGCGCGCAATCGCAAATATCTGGGCCTGTGTTTTGCGGTGGCAATGGCGTGGCAGGGTCTGTTTATCCTGATCGTATCGACCGTCTACCGCGATTACTATTTCACCAGCATCTATTATTTCCGCGACGAATTGGAGGGCACGGTTGGCTATGTCTTCCTTGCCGCGATGGTGCTGACCTCGTTTGGATTTGCGCGCAAATATACCAGCAACAAGCAATGGAAGCTGATCCAGAAGAGCGGGGTCTATTTCCTGTGGGCCTACCCGTTCAGCGTCTATTGGTGGAACCTGTTCTATTACCCCTATCTCGATGGCTATGATTCCACGCCGCGGCTGTGGGATTACGTTTTTTATGCGCTCGGCTTTGCCGCCTTTGCGGTGCGGATTTTGGCTTGGGGCAAACAGCGCGCCAAGCGCATGCGCAAAGCGGGCAAGACCGCGCCGCCATCGCCGTTTTTGCGGATGGCAGGCACGGTTTTGATTTCGCTGGCGGCGATAGGCGCGGTGACGGGATCCTATTGGCAGGATGCGGCATCAACCTATCTGTCGGGCTTTGGACCGACCGGCGATTTATCCTTGTGGGTGCCGTTTTTCCCGTTGGAGCCGTTTTTGCCGCTGCTTACTTTGGGGCTGGGCGTGATGTGTTGGACCACGCCGGGCGCCCCGGAACACAGCGCGGCAACAGGCACGGCCAAGCCGGCCTAACCCTGCCCAAAACCCCGCAACACACAGCGGGCGAGATGGGTCTACAGAACCGCGTCGCGCATTTTGTAAAACGACATGCCCACCGCATACATCGACTGCCTAATCAGGCCAAAGCCGGGGAAGGGCACGTGTTGTTCATTGGCGAGAATATCGAACCGGTCGCGCCGTCCATTGATCGCCTCAACCAATAGCCGCCCGCTCATATGAGTGGGGGCAACCCCGTGGCCGCTATAGGCCTGTGCGTAGTACACATTGTCCGCCAATTGGCCAAGCTGGGGCACGCGGCGGAAGCTGATTCCCATCCGGCCGCCCCAATAATGTTCGATCTGTGCATCGGCCAATTGCGGGAACACTTTGAGCATTTTGCGCCGCAATGTCTTGGTGATCGAAAGCGGCGCGGTCGCGCTGTAATTGGACAATCCGCCAAACAGCATGCGGTTATCCGCGCTCAACCGGAAATAATCGAGCGCGGTGCGTTGATCGCACACTGCATAATTGCGCGGCATGACATTGGCGACCTGTTCATCGCTCAAAGGTTCGGTGGCGATGATATAGCTGGTTGCAGGCAGGATGTATTTGGTCAGTTTGGGGGCCAGTTTGGGAGCCATCGCCGCAAGATAGGCATTGCCGCACAGCAATAAATGCTTGGCCCGGACTGTCCCGTTTTCGGTTTTGATCGTGATGGTTGAACCCTGCTCGATCTCGGTCGCGACGGTCTGTTCGTAAATTTGCGCGCCCAGATTGTGCGCCGCGCGCGCTTCGCCTTTGACAAGGTCCAGCACTTGCAAATGGCCCCATCCCATATCGGACATACCGCCAATATAGCGGTCGGTTTTGAGGTAATCCTTGAGCCCGTCACGATCGATCATCTTGATCTCGTGCTCATAGCCTTGCTGCTCCAGCTCCTCATACCACTCGGCCAGATCATCCATTTCGCGCGGTTTGAGGGCGACGTTCAAAAAGCCCCATTTCAAATCGCACTCAATCTGATAATTCTTGATCCGATCTTTAATGATATCAACGCCTTCTTGGCCCATCGCGATCAATTTATCATTGGTGCCCGGGCCGTGGCGTGCATCAGTGGCTTTGGGTTTGTTGGTGAGTTTGCCGCCATAGCCGCCGATCACCTGTCCGCCATTGCGGCCCGAGGCGCCCCAGCCGATCCGATTGGCCTCAAGCAGCACCACATCGCGTTGCTGTTCGGCCAATTCCAGCGCCGCCGAGACGCCGGTTAAGCCCCCGCCAATGATGCACACATCGGTGGTGACCTCCCCGCTCAGAGTGGGGAAGGGTTCTTTGTCGCGCTGCGAGGCGGCGTAATAGGAATTGGTGTGTTCGCGCTTGTTTGCGTCCAACATGGCTGTCTCGGTGGGTCCTTAAAGGGGGAGGGGGGAAAGGGAAACGCTTCGCGCGCGCTAGAGATACCAGTCGAGTTCGCGCGGGCTGATGAAACGGTCGAAATGGCCAAGCTCGGCCTGGCGGTGCTTGGCATAGGTGGTGACGAAATCGGCGCCCATATAATCTTTGAGCAAGCTGCCCTCGCCGGTTGCGGCAATCGCATCGCGCAAAGTGAGCGGGAGGCCGCTGTCATCCATGTCGGGCGCGCCATGTGTCTCGGCGCTCGGCTCAAGCTTGTGCTCCAGCCCGTGCAGCATCCCCGATAGCATCGCGGCAAGCGCCAGATAGCAATTGGCATCGGCGCCCGGAATGCGGTTTTCAATCCGCCACGCACCGCCCGTGCCCAGCGGGATACGGAAACCGACATGGCGGTGTTCATGCGCCCATGTGGCGCCGGTGGGGACGCAATTTTCAGGCTCAAACCGGCGGTAGGAATTGATATTGGGAGCCCAGAACAGCATCGCTTCCCAGGCCGCCTTTTGCAGCCCGCCCAATGCATGAAACAAGGACGGGTCGGGCGCATCACCGCCATCGAAAATATTCTTGCCCGCCGCATCAATGATGCTGGCATGGATGTGTTGGCCATTGCCGACCCAATCGAAATGCGGCTTGGCGATGAAGCTGCCGATAAAGCCGTGCCGTGCGGCGATCGATTTGACTGTGCGTTTGAACAATTGCGCATGGTCGGCCGCGGTCAATGCGTCATCGTAATGCGGGAAATTGATCTCGAACTGGCCCGCGCCAAATTCGGAACAGATCGCGCCGGTCTCGATGCCTTGCATATCGCAATTGGCGATCACCTCTTCGATGAAAGGTTCGAACCCTTCCAGGCTGTCGGGGCTGAGCATGACCGATTTGTCGGTTTCGCCGGTTAAGGGATTGGTCGCGGGGTGGACCGATCCGTCGGCGCTGCGCTGGCGATCGAACAGGGTGAATTCCAGTTCGAACGCCACCACCGGGGTCAGCTTTTGCGCAGCAAACCGCTCCAGCACCTGTTCCAACGCCCAGCGCGGATCGACCGGTGGTTCGGATGTGCGGCTGGTCACCAAAATCTGCGCGCGCGGTTTGGAGCCCAAACTCGCGCAAGCCAAAGATTGCGGGATAAATTCGACCGCCACATCCGGATCGCCATCATCCAGGCCCAGCCCGCCAATATCCTCGCCCATCGAAATGCTGGTGGTGCTCAAAATATACATGGCGCGGGGGAAAGACAGGCCATCTTCCATCATCTTTTCCAGCTTGTTGAACGGGAAACGCTTGCTGAAAAAATTGCCGTTGACGTTGGTGGACAACACTTCGACTTGATCGAAGGGGCCGTGTTGATCGACCAATCGGGCGATGCGCTGGCTGATCGGTTCGTCGCCGCTCTGTGCCTTTGCCTGTCTCTCTACCACTTTCGTCGCCATCCTTCGTGTCCTTTGCTTAACCGGGGCCCGAAATCGGATCAGACCCCCTTCGCGATCGCCATGGCCATTGGCCGGGACCGCCCCTTTCACCGCATATGCCGGATATGCGGCGCCTCTTTTTTCAATTCTTCATCGCATTTCGCCGGCAAAAATGCAAAATGTGATCACGTTTTGACCCCGCCTGTTTCGATCAACCATTATCAGCTTCAGGATTGCGCCCTTCATGCTTCATATGATCAGCACGTTCAGCTTGAGAGATCCGGATGACCTTGAAGGTTTCCAGCGCGCCATGACCCGGTTGTACACCCATCTTGCAGATCAGGATCTGCTGGTCCGGGTCGGGGCAATTTGCGCACGCAGCGCGGATACGCCGATGGACAGTGATGATGAGCGGGCCCATGCCCTGTGCTTTACCACCACTTTCACCGATCAAGAGCAATGCGACCGGGCCTATCGCTATATTGAGCGCAAAGGCAGCGAAGCGGCCATTTTCCATGCGCAGATGATGGCGTGCATTGCGGATGATGCGGTGTTCTCTTGCTGGCGGGAAATGACCTCCTTTTCGTAAATGAATGCGTGAATGAAATTGGGCGTGAATTGTGCGCGTGCTTTAGTGGCTAGCGTTTGATGTCTTTGAGGATGCGCTGGGCGGCATTGTGGCCCGGCGCGCCGGTCACGCCGCCACCGGGATGCGCGCCCGAACCGCACAGATACAGCCCCTTAACCGGGCCTGCATATTGCGCCGCGGCCGGGTGCGGGCGGGCGCTGAACAATTGATCGGGTTCGAGCCGCCCATGGCAGATATCGCCGCGCGTCAGGCCAAAGGTCCGCTCCAGATCGAGCGGGGTGAGAATTTGATAGCCGACCAGAATGTCGCGCAAATTGGGGATGATCCCGGTCATGTAATCGATGACCTTTTGGGCGGTGTCCTCCTTGATATCGTCCCACGTCCCCTCCGCCAGGTCATAGGGCATATATTTGCACAACAGGCTCATCACATGGTCGCCGGGGCGATCAGTGAGGGTGTCGTCCATCATGCTGGGGATGAGCGCATCGATAAAAGGCGGGTCGGCCGGAATGCCGGCGCGCGCCTGACGATAGGCCTGCTCGATATGTTCCGCGCTCTCGACGATCATGATGCTGGCTTTGAGATGCGCGCCTTCATTGTCATTGGGCACGCAGGCAAATTGCGGGGTGCCGCGCAAAGCCAAATTCATCCGCAACGAGGCCGATTCCTGTCGGAAGCCGGATATGTCGCGGGCAAATTCGGCCGGCAAATGCTCCTCGCCCAGCAACATCAGGAACGTGCGCACCGGATCGGTATTGGCCGCGATCACCCGCGCGCGCAATTCCTCTCCGTCTTTCAATCGCACCCCGCATGCCGTGTCATTTTCAACGAGGATTTTCTCGACCGGCGCATTGACCCGGATATCCACCCCTTTGGCTTTGGCCGATTTGGCCATCGCCTG
>JABSPI010000269.1 GCA_013214365.1 Erythrobacter sp. | reverse complement strand
TCGTCTGCACCCGACATTCAGATCCCGGGCCGGTTCTTGGCCGCACGCACCCAGGCCGACACCCAATCGCAAACCTTCCGGGTGAAATTCGCCTTTACCCCGCCTCCCAGCCTGACCGTGCTGCCGGGCATGACCGCCACGGTTTATGTCGGGCGTGATCTGTTGGATGAAGAAATGGCCGGCGATGGCATATCGGTGCCCGCCAGCGCGGTCATGTCCGATGGCCAGGTGCGCTATGTCTGGGTCGTCGATGGCGAGACCATGACTGTCAGCAAACGCACCGTCAGCGTTGCCCAAAGCATGGGCGAGGAGGTCGCGATCGAGGACGGGCTGTCTGCTGGCGATGTGATCGTCAGCGCGGGCGCAGCTTTCCTGCATGAGGGGATGAAAATTCGTCCCTATGAAAGCTGAGCCGCCGCGTCATGGGAGCAGCAGAATTTTCGATAAAGAACCGTTTGATCATGTTCATCACCCTGGCCTTGGTGATGGCTGGGGGCTGGTACAGCTATCAAAATATCGCGCGGTTCGAAGACCCCGAATTCACCATCCGCACAGCGCAGGTGATCACCCAATATCCCGGTGCCACTCCGGAAGAGGTCGCCAACGAGGTTACCGACACGCTTGAAAGCGCGATCCAGCAATTGGGCGAGGTCGAAGAGGTCCGCTCGATCTCCTCAGCGGGGCGGTCCGAGATCAGCGTCGATATCCTCTACAGCGAATCGCCCAGCAAAGATGATCTGCAATTGATCTGGACCAAGCTGCGCAACAAGGTGAACGATGCCCGCGCGCTGCTTCCGCCTGGCGCGAGCGCGCCCTATGTCGCGGACGATTTTGGTGATGTTTACGGATTGTATTACCTCGTCACTGGCGATGGCTATTCGCCGGCCGAAGTGTACGAATATGTGCGTTCGCTCAGAACCGACTTGCTCGAAGTTGATGACGTCGCCAAGGTCGAGATTAGCGGCCAGCAGGACGAGGCGATCTACGTCGAAATCTCGCGCGAGCGGGCCAATGCGCTGGGCTTGTCGGTGGAGCAGATCTATGCCGATCTGGCGCAGCAAAACTCGGTCGTATCCGCGGGAGATATCCAGTTCGGCGAGGACCGTCAGCGGCTCCAAGTGACCGGCGAAATCGCCACGGTCGATGCCATTCGCAATCTGGTTATCTCGACCGCCACGACCGGCCAGATCGTGACTTTGCGCGATGTGGCGAATGTGACCCGCGAATATATCGACCCGCCCAGCCAGTTGATCCGGTGGAACAACCAGCCCGCCATTGCACTGGGCATTTCGAACATTTCGGGCGCCAATGTGTCCAAAATGGGCGAGGCGATCGATGCCAAGCTTGCCGAGACAGAGGCTTTGCGACCGGTGGGGATCGAGATCAACGAATTCTACCACCAGGGCAAAATCACCACCGAGGCGGTGTCTAATTTTGCGATGAACGTGGTCGCTGCTCTGGTGATTGTGCTGGTGACTTTGTTTTTCTTTATGGGGCTGCGTTCAGCCCTTATCATCGGCGCGTCTTTGACAGTGACGATTGCGGCGACATTGCTGGTGATGTTCTTATGGGACATCCCGATGCACCGGATTTCGCTGGGTGCGTTAATCATTGCGCTGGGCATGTTGGTCGACAATGCGATTGTGGTTACCGACGGGATATTGGTGGGCACGCAAAAGGGCCGCAAAAAGCTCGAAATCGCCAAAGAGATTGTGGCGCGCACCAAGTGGCCGCTTTTGGGCGGGACTTTGGTCGGGATCATCGCCTTTGCGCCGATCGGTTTTGCGCCGGGATCGACGGCTGAATATACCGGCGATCTGTTCTGGGTGGTGCTGATCTCGCTTTTGTTCAGCTGGGTTTTTGCGATCACCGCGGTGCCTTTGTTTGCCGATATCTTGTTTCCCGAAAGCGAAGGCGAGGTCGAGGAGAAGCCTGAACATCCCTTTTTCATCCGTTACCGGGCGCTGATGCGGGGGGTGCTGGCGCGGTCCAATCTGGCGCTGGCCGGGGTTGTGGCGTTGTTTGTCCTCGCGATTATGGGCTTTGGCTTTGTCAAATCGGGCTTTTTCCCGCCCTCCACCACGCCGCAAATCGTGGTCGATTTCTTCATGCCCGAGGGCACCGATATCGAGGTGACCAATGCCAATATGGAATCGCTCGAAGCCTATGTCGAAGAGCTCGACGGGATCGAAGGGGTGCAGACATTGGTCGGGCAGGGCACGCTGCGCTACATGCTGGTCTATAGCCCGGAATCGCCCAGCACCGCCTACGGCCAATTGCTGATCAAGACCGACAGCTATGATGTGATCGAGCCGCTTATGCCGGTGATCCAGGCCCATATCGATGCCAATTACCCCAATGCCCAGGCCAAGGTCTGGCAGTTTCAATTGGGGCCGGGCGGTGGCTCGAAAATCGAGGCCGAATTCTCTGGACCTGATATCGAGACCCTGCGCGGGCTCGCAGATCAGGCCAAAGAGATCATGTCGGGCGACAGCCGCGCCATTTCGATCAAGGATGATTGGCGTCAGCCGGTGCGTGTGGTCAATGTAATCTACGATGCAGATAGCGGCCGGCGTTTGGGTATTTCGCGCGAGGCATTGGCCAATGCGCTGCGGACCAATTTTTCGGGCCGCGATGTCGGCGTGTTTCGCGAAGGTGACCAGTTGATCAAGATCATCTCGCGCGCGCCTGCCCGTGAGAGGCTGGATGAAAACTCGCTGCGAGGGGTTCAAATCCTGAGCCAGTCGACCGGCCAGTCGGTCCCGATCCTCGAGGTGGTTAAGGGGTTTGAGACCGTATGGGAAAATGCCCGGCTCAACCGGGTCGACCGGGTGTGGACCATCAACGCACAGGCCGACCCCGCTCCGGGCGAGGCGACCGCGAGCCTGTTTGAGCGGCTGCGTCCGCAAATCGAACAGATCGCTTTGCCCGACGGTTACAAGCTGGAATGGGGCGGCGAATATGGCGACAGCACCGAGGCCAATGAAAACCTGGCCAGCACTTTGCCGCTGGGTTTTCTGGCGATGGTGTTGGTGGTGGTGTTTTTGTTCAATGCGCTCAAACAGCCATTGGTGATTTGGTTGATTGTGCCGCTGGCATTGATCGGGGTGGTGATCGGCTTGCTGGTGACCAATTCGGCGCTCGAATTCATGGCGATCTTGGGGCTGTTGTCGCTTTCTGGATTGCTGATCAAAAATGCGATTGTGCTGGTTGATCAGATGGATCTGGAAATTGGGGAGGGTAAGCCGCGCTTTGATGCGGTGCTCGATTCTGCGGCCAGCCGGGTGCGTCCGGTGATGATGGGCTCGCTCACCACTGTCTTGGGAGTGATCCCCCTGTTTCTCGATGCGTTCTTCAAATCCATGGCGGTTGTATTGGTGTTCGGTTTGACCTTCGCGACGCTTCTGACTTTGATCATCTTGCCGGTCGTCTATGCTAAGATCTTTGGCATCACCGCCGATGAAACCGCCTCAAACACGCCCGATCTGGGCGCAGGGGAGGCGGCATGATGCGTACAATCTCGAACACGTTTTTGGTGTTGGGCGCGGCGGCTTTGTTGCCGGCCTGCGCGACAGTGCAATCGGCCAATGATCAAGAGGCGGCCGAATTGACCGCGCAGGCCAATGTGCCCATGCCCGATCAATGGACCACAATCCGCCAGCAGGTCGGGCCGGTTGAAATGGGTTGGATCGCCGCGTTTGACGATCCTGTTCTGACCGCTCTGGTGGAAGAGGCGCAGCGCAACAATCCCAATCTTCAAGCCGCCGCGGCCAGTGTCGCGCGCGCCAATGCCCTCGCCCGGCAAGCCGGCGCACCGCGCCTGCCCAGCCTCAATGCCGCGCTTGGCGGTGAACGTCAGGAAGTGATCGACGGGCCGCGCGACATTTCGCTCTATTCCGCCGGGCTTGAGGTTGCCTATGAACTTGATGTGTGGGGCCGGGTCGCTGCGGGTGAGGGCGCGGCTCTGGCCAGTGCGGAGGCGGCGCAGGCGGATTATGTTTTTGCGCAATATTCGCTCGCTGCGGCGGTGGCGCGGTCCTATTTCCTGGTGATTGAATCGCGCAAACAGGTCGAGGTCGCCTCGGGCGTTTTCCTCGCATTGACCGAGATTGTGCGGATTGTCGAATTGCGGTTCGTATATGGTTTTGCATCGGAATATGATGTGGCGCTGGCGCTCTCGGATCTGGAGAGTGCGCGGGACACTTTGGCTGCGGCTGAAAACGGTCAGATCGAAGCTTTGAGAAACCTGGAGGCTTTGGTGGGCCGCTATCCGGCGGGTCTGCTTGAAACCGCGACCGACCTGCCCGAACTTCCGCCTGCGCCCGGCGCTGGCCTGCCCTCGCAATTGCTGGAGAGGCGGCCCGATATTCGTGCTGCTGAACGCGATGTTGCTGCTGCGCTCAATGCCCGCTCTGCGGCGCGCGCGGCGCGCTTGCCCAGCCTCTCGCTCTCGACCGCGATTGGCGGTGCATCAAACGAGCTGGGAGATATTCTAGACCCGGGCAATGTCGTGTGGAGCCTCGCGGGCAATTTGCTCGCTCCGATATTCAATGGCGGGGCGCTCAATGCCGCGGTTGATGTGGCCGATGCCGACGTTGAGGGAGCGCTTGCGCTCTATGCCGACACCGCGCTCACGGCGTTCACCGAGGTGGAAACCGCGCTCGATCGCGGTGTGTTCCTGCGTCAGCGCCGCGCGGCGTTGGAGGCATCGGCGAACCAGTCGCGCAATGCGCTGCGCTTGTCGAACCTGCGTTATCAGCAGGGCGAGATTGATCTGTTCGATGTGCTGGGCACGCAGCAGCGCGTGTTCGGTGCCGAGAGCAGTTTGCTCGCGCTCAAACGCGCTCAGCTCAACCAGCATATCGAATTGAGCCTCGCACTGGGCGGGGATTGGCGCGAGGGCTGGGCGGGCGAAAACCCCTAAAGGCGCGCATCTTGCTTTGGTCCGCAAGCATCTGCATGAAAATCAGATCATGCCCCTGTTCGCATATGGCTGCAATGTGCCATAGGCCGGCAAAACTTGCTTCGTGGGCGGTGCCCGTATTGTATTTGGAGTGACTTTTATGGCTGACAGCCAGCAGCCCGCATCCCCGGCCCCCACCGCGCCGCGGCGCAACG
>JABSPI010000268.1 GCA_013214365.1 Erythrobacter sp. | reverse complement strand
GTTAAGTTGGAACAGAAGAAAAAATAGCCAAGCAGCCACTGTCACCAAATGCAGGTGGTGATGCGGCTGAGGATCAGCTTCGCTCCCAAAATACAGATCCCAAAATCCGAGAATGCTTACAATCGTAACGGCCGCAAGTAGTAGATATTCTGCAATATACTTCCTAGCGATCTTCATCTGGTAGGCTCCTGCCAATAAGGTAGTCGCCTGACCATAGCTCGGCAGAGGCACGAAAGGGAATGGGAGCGCGATTGCTGAACTTCTGCCAATGTCCGCTTTTTACCCCCAAAAGCTGACTAAATCTGCTTCACCGTAGCCCCCTATCAGTGGTCTGGCCGCTTAGCGGCGCTCGCAACCGAAATCGAAAGTGCGGCTCACGACCCAGAACGGGTCTGCCTATTGCATTGCGGCACGCAAGTTCATGCAGACTGGTGCTTTGGGAGTTGCGTCACAAAAGTCGGGTGGCCCTCGCTCTTTCCAATGTTCGACAAAGCCCAATTCTTTGACCACTCGTTCGAACTTCTCGGTTTGTCGACCGGCAGGAAACATAGGGTCAAACAACACGATCGATAGCTCAAAGTGGCCTGTCTTCGCTTCGTTCTCCGCGATATCAAGGGCGACCTCATGCGCGCCCAAATGGTCGAGCAAAGTGTATGCAAACCAACCGGGAAAGCCACTTTTATACGCGATGAGGATATTAGAACTCAGTTGTTGAC
Source organism: Erythrobacter sp. (assembly GCA_013214365.1). GTDB lineage: Bacteria > Pseudomonadota > Alphaproteobacteria > Sphingomonadales > Sphingomonadaceae > Erythrobacter. The sequence continues at coordinate 4,489 of JABSPI010000268.1, read as the reverse complement.
TAGCGTCCGGATTATTCAGTCGCTTCGCATCGAGAAAGGAGTGCAGCAACTCTGGCTGCATTGGAGCGGGTGAGGCATCAATCCACCTGTCGGCTGCGTCGTAATCCTCAAGGCGAACATAAATGTGCCAAATCCCAAACCAGATTGTTGGTGTTTGTAAGCCAACGTCTTCCCACAGATAGAGGAGCTGCTCCAATCCTCCCCTCGGATCCGCTTCGATCTGCTCGCCCATAGCCAGCGCCATTAAGATGGGCGGTGAGTTTGGCGCTAATTCGTTAGCAGCTCGCAGTTGAGCGCGGTACTGCTTGAGATAACCAAGGTCGCGATAGTGCTCCGCAAGCCAGAGTATGATCATCGGGTTTCTTGGGTCTTGCTGGTGTGCGGCTTCGAATATTTTTTGGGCTGCTAACCAATCTCCACGCAATTGTGCAAGCGAAGCCATGACGGACCGCGCCTCAGTCAGGCTCGGGTCCAACTCTATCGCTCGATTTGAAGCAAACAACGCTTCGTTAAAAGCGTTCTGGGCGTTTGCATCACTGGAATATGTCGGAAGAGTTAGCCAAGCAGAGCCAAGCGCTTCCCAAGCAACCGCATAGTTTTCATCTCGCTTGACGGCTTTTTCGAGCAACTTGATAGCTCTGATATTAGGCTCTTTGCCCCGTTCAAGCCAAAGCGATCGCCCGCGCTCATAAAGATCAACAGCCACCGGATCTTGCGATGCAGACGCAGTCGTAGGTGCAAAAGAGTTGCCCGCCTTCAAGAAAGCTATGCCGGTCAAACTGATCATCACGGCCGCCGCGGCAAAAACCCAGAGTGGAAACGAGCGTTTCTTCGCGCTGTGTCGCTCAACTGGTTTGGTTTCAGCGCGAGAATCGAGCCAAGCTTCGAGTTCCGCTGCATGCGCGTATACGGTCGATCGCGCAGCGTGTTTTTGGCGATGCACGGGAAGCGCTTCTTCGCGCTCCCACCGCCTCGCTGTTCGTTCGCTACAGCTCAGCTGTTTGGCGATGCGCTTCCAGCCAACCAGGCGGATTTCCCTGACTTTATCCAACGAACAATCCTACCCAATTAGAGACTTCAGTGGACACGCGCATGCAGTGAAACATTAGTCGATCATTCTAAATCGGCCAAGTGCGGTCAAGAGCGGTCAAATCCCAGCGACCGGTCAGCTCACCTTGCAGGCTGCGGCCTTGTTGAGCACGTTCAATTTCAAATTTCAGAAGTGAAAACGGACCGGGGGTAAGTCATATGTCTGATAGAGTTGGAGGCTTCTTTCTGTTGTTGGCCTGTATTGCGGTGCCAATTATCATTGTTGATTACAGAATAACGATGTCAGGCTTTGATGGCGGCGTTGATGCCACCAACGCTGAACGGGTCGCCTACGCTAAACAGGTGTACTCCAAGGTGGCCATAGGCTGGACCTTTGAAATTCTCGCGGTTGCTTTCATCGCGACAGCCAGCATCATCTTCATGAATAGATCCAGCAGAGCAGGCTGGGCTCTTGCGGCCATTGGAGCTGTTACGACTCTGCCAATGTACCCTTTCATGCTTGGCGGTTACGGCGAAGTCTTGTCAACGGCTGATCCCGATGTCGAATTGTTCGCCATCATCCGCGCCATGAGCAATGTTTCCTTCCTGGTCGGACAGGGGCTCATGATGCTGGGGTTTGCCCTTGTTCTTTGGATTGAGCGGCACTCAGCCGACCGGCTTTTTCCACGCTGGGCGCATTTGGTTGGCATCGCTGCAAACACAGCTGCCGGCGTGGTTCTATTTTTGATCTACTTCGATCAAATGTCTTCTTTTGTGGTCGGTGGAATGTTCGCTTTGATCGGCTTCGCGGTGATGGCTTTGTTCGGTGCTAGCGCAGCTCTGCCGGGCGTTAATAAAAGACCGAGTGTGGCTGAAGCTGCGTAAGTGGGCGTCATGCCGAAGATGGCCCGCACCGCACCCATTTTTGATCTGGAGAGATGGAATGGAGCGTTATAAACCGCTGTGGGTTTGGATGATTGCACCTTTGGTGGTCGTCCAAGCGGGCATCTTCCTTGATTACTGGGGCGATTTCACCCGCAACACTTGGGCAGTGCATGTCCATTATTGGAATGCAACGCTGTGGTATCTCTTCCTGATCGCTCAGCCGTGGTTGTTCGTCAGGGGTAAACTTGATCAGCATCGCACTTGGGGAATGATCGGCTTGCTGCTGGCCGGAGCGATGGTCTTGCTGTCGGTCGGGCAGCTCAACCGCGATATAGTCTACGCCAATTTTGCGCGCGACAATCCTGGCGAGATGGGGCCTTTTGAGCCGTGGTTCTTCTTTCAGGTGATGATGATGGAGATAGTTTTGATCATCTCTTTCGCCATTGCCGTGCTGATGGCGATCAAGCACCGCAAATCGCCGCAAGATCATGGCTGGTGGATGGCCTCGACAGCCTTTCTGATCATGATGCCGGGGCTCGGCCGCGGCTTGCAAAATATTTGGATCGGTCTCTATGGTTTCACGGTGGAGAATACGGGTGCATTGACCACACCAATCTATCTTTGTCAGGCGATTGTCATAGCGATGACGCTTGGCTTTGCGTGGAAGTTTGCCGTGTTACGCCATCCGGCCACCTATCTTGCTGTAATTGCCAATGCGACATTATTCGTGTTGGAGCCCATCGCACGCTCCCGTGCAGTGCAGGAGTTTTGGCGGATGCTGATCGCGCACTAGCGCTTTCGCGCTTCACATAAGCACCTCGATCGAATGATTGACGATGTGCAAGCAGGCAGTTTGAGAAAGGCGGAACTGTCATGAGTGTTCAGCCCTTGAACCAATAGAAAAAGAACTCTGAAAATGCGGGGTTGTTTAGCGTCCGCTTCCACCCCCAGAAGCAGCCCTCGGTGGCTCTACCCAGCAGCCCCAATACCAGCCGCTCAAGTGGGTCCAGCTGAGGTCGACTTGTGAAGCCGGACTGAAGCAAAGCGCTTTCGTTAGGAAACGGTGACGCTTCCTTATGAACGCACTTTGGGTTCTGCGTGGGTCAGAGTGAATCCTCGCTCACTTCCGGGGCTTAAGTCTATGTCAAATATAGATAAATCTAAATGCTTCCAATAAATTCGTAATGATGGGGCGCACATGTTCGAGGCGCGTAAGCGGCACCGCCCGTTTCAGCTTTGTTTTCTTCGGTGCTCAGCCTTTAGGCGGGTGCACCTTGCCAGGGCGGCGAGGGGCAATTTGTAGCGAGCCCTCGCCGCCCTCGCGGCCTCAGGGCGTCACCAGGCCGAACCAGAACGGGAAGTTTTCCAAAAGGCCAAGGAACTGGGCCAAACGCTCGCCTTCGCCCGTAATCTTCAGATCCCCGCTGGCGCGCGCATCCTCCAGAGTGGTCTCGCCCAACTGCACCGCGTCAAGCGTGGATTTCGCCAGAGTGATCGTCGCGTCCGGTTCGCCCAAGGCTGGGCCATGATTGAGCACCCCGTTCCGCACAGTCAGGCCATAGGTTTCATCCAGATCGGTGAACTCCATATTGAGGCCGATATCCGCGCCGGCGGCTTTCTCTCCGTTTAGGCGCACGGCGAGATAATCGAACAGCATTTCTGGCGGCATTGCGCGGATCACATCAGGGCTTGCCGTGCCTTGCGTTGCGAAATCGGGGATGCCGTTGCGCAATTCGAACGCGCCTTGAAGATAGACTGACCGCCAAGGGCCGGCTTCGGATTGGTAGCCCAATTGTTCCAGCGCATCCGCAAGCAGCAATTTCGCGGGCTGATTGTCCGGCTCGGCAAACACGACATGTTTCAACGCCTCGCTCACCCAGCGATAATTGCCCGCTTCAAAATCACCGCGCGCTCGCTCGATAATTGCGTCAGACCCGCCCATATATTCAACATATTTTGCCGCCGCTTGTTCGGGAGGCAAGACGTTCAGATTGGACGGATTGCCGTCATACCAGCCCATATAACGCTGGTAGATTGCGCGCGAATTGTGCCGCAATGTCCCGTAATAGCCGCGTGTGGGCCAATTGTTCTCCAGCTCCTGGGGCAGGGTGATCATGTCCGCGATCTCCGCGCCGTTATAGCCCGAATTCATCAGATTGACGGTGCGATCATGCATGAATTTGTACATGTCGCGCTGTTTCTCGAGGTAGCTCAGAATGTCTTCGCGGCCCCATAGTGGCCAATGGTGGCTCTGAAATTTCACATCCGCTTTGTCGGCGTAAAGATCGATCGCCTCTTGGATATAGGTCGACCAGATCAACGGATCGCGCACTTGTGCACCGCGCAAGGTGAGGATGTTGTGCATCGTATTGGTGGTGTTTTCGGCCATCCACAAAGCTTTAAAATCAGGCAGCCAGGTGTTCATTTCAGCCGGCGCTTCGGATCCCGGCGTCATTTGAAACACCATGCGCACGCCATCAATCACAAGCTCGGTTCCCGTTTCGCTCAAGACATCGGTTGGCGGGATCAAAGTGACCGTTCCGCGCGACGTCGTCAGTCCCAGTCCTGAGCCGAC
>JABSPI010000267.1 GCA_013214365.1 Erythrobacter sp. | reverse complement strand
GCTTCGAGGAGAGCCAAATCCTAGAGACTTCAGCGGCGTGTCCGGACGCAGGTCTGCTCGCGCATTTTCAGGCAGCACGCGGCGCAAACGATAAAATGCCATTTGGCTATCGCAACCCAAACCATCAGTTTGTTCGGGCGCGACATCCGTTACTGCGTCGAACAGGTCGCCAGCATTGGTAATATGCGAAAGATCTTTCGGAAGGCGGATCGCAAAGGACCGCTCAAGCACCTCAAGCGTATGGAAGCAAAAGTCTTCATCATCGATGTAGACCGCCTCGAGCATTAGGTTCACCCAAGCTTATCTTTAAGGATTTGGTTCACCACTTGCGGGTTCGCCTTGCCCTGCATCGCCTTCATCGTCTGACCGACAAAGAAGCCGAAGAGCTTGTCCTTACCGCCCTTATACTGCTCGACCTTGTCTTGGTTGTTGGCGAGGATTTCATCAATCGCGGCCTCAATCGCGCCGGTGTCGGAGACCTGTTTAAGGCCTTCGGTGTCGGCAATCTCATCGGGTTCGCGCCCGGTTTTGAGGACGATCTCGAAGATTTCCTTGGCCTGCGAGCCGCTGATCTCCGATTTATCTTGCATCGCAAGGATAGCGGCCTGGCGTTCGCCGGTGGCGTGGCTTGGATCAGCCTCATCGCCGACTTGCTTGATCACGCCCGGAGCGACCGAAAGCGCCCAATTGGCAACTTGTGTTGCAATCTTGGTTTCGGGTTTGGCAATCGCGTCTGCTGCTGCGCTAAGCAGGGTTTCGAACCGGGCGAAGGTTTCCACCTCTGCGGTCAATTCGCGCGCATTATACGGCGTTAAGCCCAGCTCTGTCTCGTAGCGGACCCGTTTGGCATCGGGCAATTCGGGCAGGCTGGCGCGGCAATCTTCGAGGAAATCATCTTCGAGCACCAATGGCAGCAGATCGGGATCGGGGAAGTAGCGGTAATCGTGCGCGTCTTCCTTGCTCCGCATCGTGCGGGTCGTGCCGGTGGCCACATCGAACAAACGTGTTTCCTGATCCACGCTGCCGCCGCTTTCGAGCACATCAACCTGACGGTTGGCTTCGTATTCGATCACCTGCATCACAAACCGCACAGAATTGACGTTCTTGGTTTCGGTCCGCGTGCCGAATTCATCGCCGGGCTTGCGCACGGAGACATTGACGTCGGCGCGCATCGAACCTTCTTCCATATTGCCATCACAGCTGCCGACATAGCGCAGGATCGAGCGCAGCTTGCGCACATAAGCACCGGCTTCGGCTGGCGAACGCATGTCAGGCTTGGAGACAATCTCCATCAGAGCGACACCCGAACGGTTCAAATCGACATAGGACATAGTGGGGTGCTGATCGTGCATCAGCTTGCCCGCATCCTGCTCAACGTGAATGCGCTCAATCCCGATCGTTTTGTCTTCGGGAATGCCGGTTTTCTCATCCTGCTCGATCAAGAGCGAGCCCTCACCCACGATCGGGTGATAGAGCTGGCTGATCTGATAGCCTTGCGGCAGATCGGCGTAGAAATAATTCTTGCGATCAAACCGCGAATATTTGTTGATCTCGGCCTCGATCGCCATGCCGGTGCGCACCGCCTGGCGGATGCATTCACGATTGGGCACGGGCAGCATGCCAGGCATCGCGGCATCGACCAGAGAAACCTGCGAATTGGGCTCCGCGCCGAATGCAGTCGAGGCGCCTGAAAACAATTTGGCGTTCGACGTCACCTGCGCATGAACCTCAAGGCCGATCACGACCTCCCATTCACCGGTTGCGCCTTGAATACGATAAGTGCTCATTGGCCTGTATCTCTTCTATTTTTCTGGTTTGCCAAAACCTGCAACGGCCGCGTCGACCCCGAGCAGGTGGTTTTCGACCGTTCGCATTTCGGTCTTGATCATATCGACAAAAACGCCGTTGCCATTGATGTTGATCCCTTCGAGCAAACGGATCGAGGCGTCTTTGTATTCGGGGAAGGTCTTCAAATCGCGTATGCATGCAACCAGAACGGGCCCATCCAATTTGCGGTCTTTATTGTTATTGTTGAAAGCGTGCTCAAACTCGCGCATCAAAACGGCATATTGGCTGGCCCGCCCCGGGGGCAGGATAACCGGCTGGTGCCGCCGGCGCGAAACCATCACAACCAATCCGATCATAATCCAGAACGGGACGACAACCCCGATCACGATTAATCCGATCACGGTCCATTCAAACACGGTCATGAGCGGTCCTTTTTGTCATCAGTCATCACCTTGCCTTCGGAATCAAACCGCGTCTCGCCATAGTCGACATTCTTGCGCACCCAATTGGCAACCATAAAGGTCGCGGGCACGGCGAGCATGATGCCAATACCAGCAAGCACAAGCGGCAGATCGGGGGTCATGCGACCTTCCTCCAGTCTGGATCGAGACCTTGGCTATCGGCAAAGCCGGAATATAACGTTTTCCCGGTTTCTGGATCAGTCACTTCGAGCACCACTACGCCCACGAACGGCATATTTCTCGGAGTTACCTTTATTTGCGCGCCAGCATACTTTCCATCCAGAGCTTTCGCCGACCAGCCGACCACATCAGGGCCAAATCTGACGGCCTTTTGCTGGACCTCCGCTCTAAACGGGGTGGCAAGTTCGCCGTCGATACTTTCGTAAAAGCCCCAGCCATCAATGGGCGTTAAGGTGACTGGCTCAGCCACTGTTCACCACCACTTCTTCGGCGCGTGATCGAACCCGGCCCGCTGTTGTATTGCAAGACCAGCATTCAGCACGCTTTGCTCATCAAACGGCCTGCCCACCAATTGCAGCCCCAAAGGCAGACCATCAGCATTCAGGCTCGCCGGCACGCTCATCGCAGGAAGCCCAGCCAGCGAAGCGGGAACTGCGAACACATCGTTGAGATACATCGTCAGCGGATCATCGTTGAGGCTGCCTAGCGGGAAGCTCGCGGTTGGCGTGGTGGGCGCAAGGATTAAATCGCACTCAGCAAAGGCGTTCTCAAAATCGCGGCTCACCAGCGCGCGGACCTTTTGCGCCTGATTGTAATAGGCGTCGTAGAAACCGGCTGAAAGCACATAGGTGCCAATCAAAATCCGGCGCTTGACCTCATCACCAAATCCGGCGGCGCGGGTTTCGGCATACATATCCTGAAGCCCCGCCCCATCGGGCAGATCGCGCAGACCATATCGCACGCCGTCATACCGTGCGAGGTTGGATGACGCCTCTGCCGGCGCAATGATATAATAGGCAGGCAGCGCATATTTGGTGTGCGGCAAAGACACATCGACCACTTCAGCGCCGGCATCTTTAAGCCACGCTTTGCCCTGCTCCCAGCTGTCGAGGATTTCCTGATCGGTCCCCTCCATCCGGTATTCTTTGGGAATGCCGACCTTTTTGCCTTTGAGATCCGCCGACAGGGCCGCTTCCCAATCGGGCACATCCATTTTTAGGCTGGTTGCGTCCTTGGCATCAAACCCCGCCATCGCGCCCAGCATGATCGAACAATCTTCAACGCTGCGCGCCATCGGGCCGGCCTGGTCGAGCGAAGAAGCAAACGCCACCACGCCCCAGCGCGAGCACCGGCCATAAGTCGGCTTGATCCCGCAAATGCCTGTGAAAGCTGCCGGTTGGCGGATCGATCCGCCAGTGTCGGTCCCGGTTGCTGCCGGCGCAATGCGCGAGGCCACCGCCGCGGATGAACCGCCCGATGAACCGCCCGGGCTCATCGCGGCGTTCGACCCTGTCTTGCGCCAAGGAGAGGCAACATTGCCAAACGCAGAGGTTTCGTTGGACGATCCCATTGCAAACTGGTCAAGGTTGAGTTTGCCCAGCATGCCTGCGCCCGCATTCCAGAGATTTTGGCTGACAGTGCTTTCATATTCTGGCTTGAAACCGCCCAGAATGTCAGATGCCGCCGTGGTCTGCACGCCGTGGCTGGCGAACAGATCCTTCATCCCGATCGGCACACCGCCCATTGCACCCAAATCCTCGCCTGCGGCGCGCTTTGCATCGGTCGCATCAGCTGCGGCCAAAGCGTGTTCGGGGGTGGTGACGATAAAAGCGTTGAGTTCGGCCGCTTGCGCCACCGCAGCGTTGAACGCTTCAGCGACCTCGCGCGCGGTGAAATCACCACCGGCAACGCCATCGCGAATGGCTTTGACGCCGAGATTTGTCAGATCGGTCATCTATTCAATCACCTTGGGAACGCCAAAAAATCCATGTTCAGCCGCCGGCGCATTGGCGAGCACATCGTCGCGCTTGCCTCCACCTGTCAGCGGGTCGGCGTCAACCACGTCATCGCGCAGACGCAGCGTATTGGGGATCACCGCCGTCATCGGCTCCACCCCCTCGACATTGACCTCGCCCAATTGCTCCACCCAATCGAGGATGTTGTTGAGCTCGGGCACCATGCGTTCGAGTTCATCATCGCCCATTTTGATCCGGGCAAGCCCAGCGATCTTAGCGACGGTTTCTTTGTTTACAGACATACCTGCCGCTTAGCGCCCGCAAGAGAGCCCTTCAAGCGCGAGTTGCGGGGGAAAAGCGCTTATTTGAACGGATCGCCCACCGGTTCACCGTCAACATAGACTTGCTGGCCCACAAAGGGGCGCAATTCGACGACGCCTTCAGCTTGCGTTTCACTGGTTTCATCGACTTCGGCAGCAGCAGAATCGACCAGATCAACAGCAATCACAGCCGGGTCACTATCGGCTGGTCCGATATAGCCGCGATCAACGCGCTGAAGCAGGGCTTTCTCCCCTTGCGCAGGTACGAGCAGCAAATGGTATCGTGGCCCCCAAGCGCGATCAGTGAAAACCGCGACAAGCTGCCCGTCTTCGCGCTGTTCCAATTGAACCACGCGGCATCCCTCGCGGCACAGGCTGATGTCATCGCGCAAATAGGCTCTGATGGCGGAGGCCGCCTCCTCATTGAATGCGCTCAAATCAACATTGCTGACAATTTCATTGCGCCGCGCACTGGTCGGTGCACCGCGCCAAGGTCGGCTCTCTAAAGCCTGAGCCTCAGCCGCCAAACGTGCGATCTCAGGATCCTCATCTTGTTCAAGCCGGGTCAAAGCTTCACGGCCTGCATCGCCAAAATCGAACTTGAGCGCGGCGAAATCGAAATCCTCGACGCTCACCACGCCCGATTCCAGCCGCGACAATTGGTTGCTGGTCGATATCGCGCCAAAATTGAAAACCGGCATGGCCAGCAAAAATGCGACAAAACAGGTGAGCACCGCCAGATGCAGGTTGGATTGGCGCAAA